>JANMEI010000392.1:0-4357 GCA_031376865.1 Acidimicrobiia bacterium
GATGCACTTCTCTCTACGGCGTACCGACCATGTTCATTGCCGAGCTTGGACTCCCGAACTTTGATTCATACAAATTGGATGCGCTGCGCACCGGCATTATGGCGGGTTCACCGTGCCCGGTCGAAGTGATGAAGCAGGTTCAAGAACGTATGGGTGCAAACGAAGTTGGTATCTGTTACGGCATGACAGAAACCTCGCCGGTCAGTACACAAACGGCACTGGACGACACGATTGATCGGCGCTGCGGAACGGTTGGTCGCGTGATGCCACACCTGGAAGTGAAGGTGGTCGATCCAGAGACCGGGATGATCACACCACGTGGAGTTCCCGGCGAGTTCTGTACCCGAGGCTATTCGGTGATGACCGGCTATTGGGAGAACGCCGAGAAGACCGCCGAAGCAATCGACGCTGGCAGGTGGATGCACACTGGCGACCTGGCCGTCATGGACGACGACGGGTATCTCAACATCGTTGGTCGGATCAAGGACATGATCATTCGCGGTGGCGAGAACGTGTACCCGCGTGAAATCGAAGAATTTCTGTACACATACGAAGCTGTTGCCGACGTGCAGGTGATCGGCGTGCCCGACGTGAAGTACGGCGAAGAGATCATGGCGTGGGTCAAAGTCAAAGAGGGTCACACACTCTCCGAAGACGACGTCAAAGCCTTTTGCAAGGGCCGCATTGCTCACTACAAGGTGCCGCGTTACGTGAAGTTCGTTGACGAGTTTCCGATGACTGTCACCGGCAAAGTCCGCAAGGTAGAAATGCGCGAGTCCAGCATCGACGAACTTGGCCTGCACGCCGCCGCCGCAGTCAAAAATGCCTGAGCTACCTGCGCTCAGGCTCAAGCGGCGAGCTGCCGGGCACGAGCTCGATCAGCGTGCAGGAACAATCTCAATGTCGTACATCGACATCTGACGGTCTGCTGTCACAAGTGCGAGCTTTTCGATGACCGCTTGAGCGATCAGCATTCGGTCAAAAGGGTCTGAGTGATGTGAAGGGAGTCGAGCGGCAGCTGTGGCGTGCGATGGCGTGATGTTCAACATGTCGAACCCGCCGCTGATTAACGCCGGAACAATGTCGCCCGGGAGCACAATCTTGCCTCGAGCGGCTTTGATTCCAAGCTCCCACGGCGTCACTACTGATACGAACACCTCGTCAGCTGACACGATTGCGTTGCGCGTGCTGTCCGATAGTTCGGGGTCATCCGTCAACCACCACAGCGCTACATGGCTATCGAGTAGCAACCTCAAAGCGAGTCTTCCGATACGGCAAACGCTGCGAGAGTTTCGTCGTCGGAACCGACGATGATGTTGGAACTTTCACGGTATTCAACCCGACCTTTCCAGCTCCCAGAGATACGAGCGGGGCGCTGACCGGGCCACGGGATGATCTTTGCGACGATGGTCCCGTTACGCGCCACCATGACCTCATCACCGTTTTCAACCATCCGGATCAGTTCCGACAGCCGGCTCTTCGCTTCATGTGTGTTCACTACCGTAGTGGTCATCAGGTTAGTCTAGCTTAGCTAAACTCCTAATTGGTTGCGAGCCCCAGCACTGCCAAGAACAGCATCAAACTGGTGAATCTCGCCAAAATTCTCTGTGGTCTCGGCAATGTCAACGCGACCCAATCCTGGAGTCTTGATCGTCAAACCCTTCACATGCAATTCATTCGTCATGCATGGAATGCTACGAAAAGCACTAATACATGTCAAGGTCCTCCCCAGATTCGACCACCGATGAAGTTCACGATGCTCAACAACACCGCAAACAGCATTAACCCAACTCCAAGCAACACCGCCAGGTACGCAAGACCAGATGGAACTCTACGAGAAGCGCGCTCATCGGATAGGCCGCTACGAATGATCGAACCCATCGCACCGTAAACAGGTTCGCTGGTGGTGTCGAACCCCTGACGGTGAGGTGGGAGCTCCGGCGGAACCAGGACTTCTTCGGTCTGGTTGACGAGTGAATCAGGATCGATTCGAACGGGCAAGCTCTTTATCGACAACTTCGGCTTGGACTCGTCCATCACCTCTTATCGGCACGGATCAGCTAGGCCTCGAGGGCACGGCGGACGATGGCGCCGGTCAGCTTGTCTTCGATCAGGAACGCGTCGTGGCCGGTGATCGAATGAACCGTTTCGAGCGGCTTGTGGGTATGGAACGCCAACTCACGCTGCAGCCGAATGGGATACAGCCGATCGCCTTCCAATCCAACAATCGTCAAGGTGGCAGTGATTAGTTGCATCGCTGCCTTCACTCCCCCTCTGCCCCGGCCCACATCGTGATGATTCATCTGTTCGTTGATTGCTAAGTACGTATTGGGATCGAAACGACGCTCCAAACGATGCGCTGCATGATCCAGATACGACTCGACCC
The DNA here is from genome assembly GCA_031376865.1 of Acidimicrobiia bacterium. GTDB lineage: Bacteria > Actinomycetota > Acidimicrobiia > Acidimicrobiales > JANYDT01 > JANNBN01. The sequence goes on from JANMEI010000392.1 coordinate 2,387, forward strand.
CATACCGGCCACCGCGCTCCGCAACCATTGGGGCTTCGGAGCCGTGAGGCCGATTACCAAAACGCTGATGCAACTCCAACTCGCTGCGATACGTGATGTGCCCCAACCGCCGTGCCTGAGCCATCCCCCGTACCGGGCCGCGACCATCACCAACGTTGTAGTAGTCACCCTTGTGCCAGTCAGGGTCTTCGGTGATGGATCGCATTTGGATTGATTGCAGCGCAATCTGTTCTGCAGTCGCTTGCGCCCCGACACCAATTACGATCGCCCGAGCGACTCGTTCGGGCGTACCGATCGACCATTCCGATGCGCGCATACCGCCATACGACATGCCAACAATGCAATGCCATCGCTGCACACCCAAGTGATCAGCAAGCAACCGTTCGGCAGCGACTACGTCTCGAATAGTGGTGACCGGCCACCTCGAACCCCACGGGTCACCATCGGGCGCCAGTGTTCCCGGCCCGGTGGATCCTTGGCATCCACCCAACGCATTGGGGCACACCACACACCATCGGTCGGTATCGATCCACTTACCGGGGCCAACTACGGCGTCCCACCAGCCAGCCTCGGGATGCCCGGGGCCCGCTGGACCTGCAGCATGGCTATCGGCTGTGAACCCGTGCAACACCAATACCGCGTTGGACGCATCGGCATTGAGCGTTCCCCATGTTTGGTAACACATGGTGACAGGCAGCGCAGTGCCCCACGGGGTAACGCCAACCTCAAGCGCAATCGCGTCAAGGTCGGCGTAACGCCGCTCGCCTACAGGTTCATCGCCCGGGCGGACAACAGTCCGCCACGGACCTACTTCAGTTTGGGACATAAACCAGCGCGCTTATGACCGCGCAGCGGCAAAGCCTGCTTCAAGATCTGCAATGAGATCTTCAACATTCTCCAAACCAACTGACAACCGAACAAGACCCTCAGTCACGCCGGTTAGCACTCGCTCTTCTGGCTTCAGTTGACTGTGTGTGGTTGACGCTGGATGAATAATGAGCGAACGAATATCGCCAACGTTGGCCAAGTGACTAAACAACGACACCGCGTCGATGAACTTCTTGCCTGCAGCCACGCCGCCCTTGAGTTCGAAGTTAACGATCGCACCCGCACCCTTCGGCAAATACTTCTGCGCCTGCGCAAACCAAGGCGACGAGGCCAACCCAGGATACCGAACTACTTCCACATCGGGATGCGCCTCAAGGAATTTAGCGATAGCCACCGCATTCGACACATGGCGATCCATACGTACGCTGAGTGTTTCAGCACCCTGCAAAATCATAAAGGCATTGAATGGCGAAATGGCTGCGCCATAGTCACGCAGCAGCTGTACACGCGCCTTAATGATGTAAGCAATGTTGCCAAGCGCGGCGGCATAGTTGAGGCCGTGATAGCTGGGGTCCGGGGTTGACAAGCCCGGGAACTTGTCGTTCTGGGCCCAATCGAAGGTGCCACCGTCGACGATGATGCCGCCGACCGAGGTGCCATGCCCACCAATGAACTTTGTCAGCGAGTGCACCACGATGTCGGCGCCGTGTTCAATCGGGCGCAGCAAATATGGAGTAGCCAGCGTGTTGTCGATGATCAACGGCACACCGGCAGCATGGGCAACATCGGCAATGGCACGAATGTCGAGCACGTCGCCCTTGGGGTTGCCAATTGCTTCGCCATAGAACGCTTTGGTGTTTGGCCGAACCAGCTTCTTCCACTCTTCAGGGTCGTCGGGGTTCTCGACAAAATCCACCTCGATACCCAGTTTTGGCAGGTTGTAGTGGAACAGGTTGTAGGTGCCGCCGTACAGCGACGCTGACGCAATGATGTGCGAGCCAGCTTCAGCCAAGTTCAAGATGGCCATCGTCTCAGCCGCCTGTCCCGAAGCAACTGCCAACGCCGCAACGCCACCTTCCAACGACGCCACCCGCTGTTCCAACACATCTTGGGTTGGATTCATGATGCGGGTGTAGATGTTGC
>JANMEI010000519.1:0-9456 GCA_031376865.1 Acidimicrobiia bacterium
TGATCAGCACCGCTGACGGCTCGGCTTACTACGACGACAAGCGCAGCCCTAGCTGGCTCAACTCCGATTTCGGTATCACCGAGTACGGCCACCGCGGTGTGCCCAACGTGTACCTCAACTCGGCGCTCATCACCAACGGTGTGTGGAACGCCGCCAAGTGGAGCAACCCAGCATTCGACGCTGCTGCCAAGTCATACATGGCTTCAGCCGACGTCACCGTGCAGAAGGCTCAGGCGAAGAAGATCCAAGAGATCATGCTCGAAGAGTCACCAGTCGGGTTCGCCTACTTCGGTAACGTCATCGACGTTGCGAAGAAGAACCTGTCTGGTCACTACACCAACGGTATGAGCAACATCGAGACCACCCGCGCGGTTTTGAAGTAACTCAGTTCCTGAAGTAATTAAGTCCTGAGTCAAGTCTCGACGGTCCGCTACTTCGGTAGCGGGCCGTTTTTGTTTCACTCTCAGGAACGGGCGTGCTTTTCCTGACACGCGAGCTTCATATGACCTATCGTCAGAGAGATTCCCATGACACGTTTTCTTCTCCGCCGTTTTTTGTTGGCGATCTTCACGTTGTTCGCGCTGTCGGTGCTCATCTTCTTCGCCACGCATGTGTTGCCTGGCGATGTCGCTAAAAAGATTCTTGGCAATTTCGCCGACGCCGATGCCATCAAGCAGCTCAACAAAGAGTTGGGCACCGATCGGCCTATTCCAGTGCAGTACGCCAATTGGTTGGGCGATGCCGCCCGTGGTGATTTGGGTCAGTCGCTGATCTACCAAGAGTCGGTGACAAGCAAAATTGGGACGGCGTTGGGTTCGTCGTGGAAGTTGGCGTTGCTGGCCTTTGTGATGGTGGTTCCGACCAGCATTTTTGGTGGAGTCGTGGCTGCATTGCGTCGCGGTAAACCCAGCGACAAGATCATCACGATTGGCAGTTTGTCAGCCGCGGTCATTCCCGAGTTTGTGTGGGCGGTGGTGTTCATTGTGGTCTTTGGTGTCAGGTTGAAGTGGTTGCCGGTTTCGGCTCGGGCCCCTGACGGTGCAAACGTGTTCACTCAGTTGAAGCACCTCATTCTTCCGGCGTTGTGTTTGGTGATGGTGTTGTTTGGTTATATCGCACGTATCACCCGAGCGGGGGTGGTTGAGGCGCTTGATGCCGATTACACCCGGACGGCTCGCTTGAAAGGGTTGAGCAACCGCATGGTGATCAACAAGCATGTATTACGTAACGCGCTGACGCCAACGATTGCTGTCACTGCCACGCAGATTGGTTACCTGCTGGGTGGGTTAGTGGCGGTCGAGTCTGCCTTTGGTTACAACGGGTTTGGTTTATTGCTGCTCGAAAGCGTGAAAGGCAAAGACTTTCCGTTGACGCAAGCGTGTGTGATGTTCATTGGTGTGGTCTACGTCATCACCACGTTGTTGGCCGACGTCATCTATACGTTGCTCAATCCTCGGATCCGCCAGGCGGTGTTGGCATGACTTCTGTCGTGAACGATGCTCAGGTGAATGGTGCTCCCGCCAGCGATGGTCGTATGCGCGCAGAGCAAGAGGCCAAGTCGCGTCGTAATGAGCGCATTCGGTTCCTGCTCAAGAAGCCGTCGTTCATCATTGGATCAATCATCTCGTTGTTTTGGCTGGCCTGCGCGTTCTTCGGTGAAGCAATTGCCCCACAAGATCCGTTTGTCCAAGACCCCATCAATAAGTTGAAAGAGCCTTACGGGGCGCACTGGTTTGGCACCGACAACTTGGGTCGCGACGTGTTTAGTCGGGTCATCGTGGGAGCACGGCTCATCGTGTTGGTGGCGCTGGCAGCAACCATCATTTCGGCCGTCTTAGGAACCATCCTGGGGCTGGTCGCCGGTTACTACAAAGGCAAGGTCGACGAAGTCATTATGCGCACCGCCGACGTGTTCATGTCGGTGCCCACCATTGTGTTGGCGTTGCTGATCACGTCATCGGTCAGTAGTAAATCGATGTGGGTGGTGATCTTGATCATTGCTCTGGTGTTCACCCCAATCGTGGCGCGCACCGCACGTGCATCGGTGTTGGGTGAAGCCGAGTTGGATTACGTGGCCGCGGCAACGCTTCGCACGGAAAAGACCCCGCACATCTTGTTCAAAGAAGTGTTGCCCAACGTGTTGCCGTCGCTATTGGTCGAGTTCACGGTGCGCCTCGGCTACGCCATTTTTGCGATCGCCACACTGTCGTTCTTGGGGACCGGTGTCAGTCCCGAGTCACCCGACTGGGGCACCCAGGTGGCAACTCACCGCGGGTTCTTGAACGGTCTCAACGTGTCGGCCACGTTGTTCCCCGCGTTGGCCATTGCGTCGTTGTCGATTGGTGTCAACTTGCTGCAAGACGCGCTGTCCGAGGCGTTCGAACGATGACTAGCTCCGATGCAGTTTCCGTCACTCCGACGTTGCAGTTTGATCATGTCGAAGTTGCCTACACGGTGCGCGGCATCGACCGGCCAGTGTTGCGTGATGTGTCGTTCTCGGTCATGCCGGGTGAGGCGTACGGGCTGGTGGGCGAGTCGGGCTGCGGCAAGTCCACCGCTGCATATGCGGCGCTGCGCTATCTACCCCGCAACGGCAAGATCACGGGTGGGCAGATCAACTTCGAGGGTAGCGATTTGGTGTCGCAGTCCGATGAAGCCATTCGTTTGCTGCGTAGCAAAGCAATGTCGATGGTGTATCAAAGCCCCATTGCGGCGCTCAATCCTTCGTTACGTGTTGGTGGGCAAATTGCCGAAGTGTTCACCATTGGTGGGGCTGGCAAAGCCGAAGCGCACGAGCGTGCCGTTGCTGCACTGAACAAGGTGCAGATTGCCGATGTGGGCAAGGTGATGCAGCGCTACCCGCACGAGTTGTCGGGCGGTATGGCGCAGCGTGTGGTCATTGCCATGGCGTTGGCCACCAACCCGCGTTTGCTCATTTTGGACGAGCCAACCACGGGGCTTGACGCAACCGTTGAAGCCGAGGTGCTCGACCTGGTCCGTACGCTGCGGGCCGACAGTGGCACGTCGGTGTTGTTCATCAGTCACAACCTTGGCGTGATCCGTTCTATGTGTGATCGGGTTGGTGTGTTGTATGCCGGCCAGCTGGTTGAAGAAGGCAACACCGCGCAGATCTTGAACGATCCGCGTCATCCGTACACGGTTGGTTTGTTGCGTTGTATTCCGCGTGCCGGTTTGCGTAAAGACCTGCATCGCCTCGACACCATCCCTGGATCGTTGCCTCCGCTTGGCACGGTCATCACGGGTTGTGTCTATGCCGATCGTTGCTCCATTGCCACCGAGCAGTGTCGCACCGAACAACCTCCGGTGGTCCAATTAGTAAATGGGCATAGCAGTCGTTGTTTTCATCCCGACCTGGCCCCTGATCTGCCTCGCAATACCGAGGTCACCACGGTCGAAGTAGTCACCCGTGCCCCCGACACCGAAGGCGACCTGGTCACGTTGGCCGCAGTGTCAAAGACGTTCGGCAAGGACTCCTCAACCGTACGTGTACTTACTGATATTGCCCTGTCGCTTGGAGCCGGTGAAACGCTGGGTTTGGTGGGCGAGTCTGGGTCGGGCAAAACCACGTTGGCCAAGGTATTGTTGGGGCTCACCCCGCCCGACGGCGGCAGCATCGTCCAGTTGGATGGCAAGGCGTTGGGTGCCACCATTGCGGGTCGTTCGGCGGCCGATGTTGGCGCCGTGCAGATTGTGTTTCAAAACCCCGATTCGGCACTCAACCGACGCCACGCAGTGCGGCGCATTGTGGGTCGCGCCGTGGTGAAGCTGGGCGGTGCAACCAAAGAACAGGGCAATGCCAAAGCCGACAGTTTGCTCAGCGAGATGCGGGTCGATGCGCGGTTACATGCAGCGAAGCCGGTGATGTTGTCGGGCGGGTTGAAGCAGCGGGTGGCGATTGCGCGGGCCTTTGCAGGTAACCCCCGTTTGGTGGTGTGCGATGAGCCCACGTCTGCGTTAGACGTGTCGGTGCAGGCGGCCATTTTGAATCTGCTGGTTGATCTGCAGCGCACCGAGAACGTCAGCTACTTGTTCATCTCGCACGATCTCGGTGTGGTGCGGTATTTGTCTGATCGTATCGCCGTCTTGTATCTGGGACGCATCATGGAGTTGGGTCCGGCCGAGACGGTGTTCAGCGGTCCGCATCATCCTTACACCGAGGCGTTGGTGTCGTCACTGCCGTCAATTGATGGCGAGGCCACCAATCGAGTTCGCTTGTTGGGCGAGGTGCCCAGTGTGGCCAACCCACCAAGTGGTTGCGTGCTGCACACTCGTTGCCCTCGCCGCGACGGTAGCGGTGTCGAGGAACTCTGCGACACCGTCGAGCCCGATTTGGTCGAAGTCGAACCAGGGCACCTCATGCGCTGCCATCTGTCGCTGGAACAACTCCGCCGTCTGCAAGTAGCCGTCGACGTCTTGATGTAGTTCACGTTTACGTGGAATTCGGTTGCCTTAGTAGGTTCGCCGGGCCAGGCTTTGCACGAATGCAGAAGTGCGTTTCCACATTTGGGGGTGTTCGTATGCGAGCAGAACGTGTGAATTCGCGATCCATTTCGACGGTGGAACGAATGGCAGTCTTTGTGGCTGCCAGTCTGTTCACCGGACATCGCGAGGATCCGGGCTTTTCACGAGTTCTTGGAGTGTTGGCAGTACTGGTGTGCGTCAGTGCCATTGGACTGCTCGAACTCGGGCTTACGCTAGCCCTCTACGTCACTCTGCGTATACGTCAGCTCGAAGCCCTCCGTGCTCTCACTAAACGGACTACTGGCCCCTTCGAATAGCTGAGGTTCCAATCCCGGCTCGTTGAAGGCGACAGGGATCCCTACCTTCGGAAGGCGTGGCAGCAACTTTCAACGAACGGCCCACCATCTCTCTTGGGTCGGTCTGCGACCATTAACGTCGAACCATCTCGCACCGACGAGTCGATTCCTTCGGTGTGGAGCGCAACGATGCATCCTAGAGTTCATTGATGGCGCTGAACGTAGAGGTTTGGAACGAGGTGCTCGAACCAACAGTCGAATATCAACTTTCACAGGTATGACTTCCGGACACGATCTATTCAGACGACAGGTTTGTGCTGCTTCGGTGGATCGATCCGTACGGGACAACGGTATTCAATACCGCGCAATGCTCGGTAGTTGTTGCGGAACTTCAGTACCTTGCTGCTGAGCATCCTGAACTTGAGAAAATACTGGAGTTTGCAACTTACTGCGCTCGTTCCAGCCATACGTATCTCGTGTTTGACGGAGACTAACGGAGACCAAGCGCCCTTGTCGCCGACTGGGTACCTGGTTCAAGCGGGACCGTTTAACTGCCGAAGCGTTACCTATGGCGCCTGAACCACCTGTGATCGACCATCAGGTCACGTACGTGGCGAGCCCTGAATTGCATGCACACATTCGGTCGCAGCTGGCCTATCACCGCATCGTTAACCGTGTGCTGCGCACTAGCTACCTGGACTCGGCGGCACACGATCTTCATCGGCGGGGTATCACCCTGCGCGAACGGTGCAGCATTGCCAAAAACGGCAAACTCGGCGTCCTCAAGGTCGAAGCAAAGATTCCCAGCTCCGATGGTTTGCTTCGAGTCTCCGGATCGCAGGCTCGCCAGGCTGTCGTCAACATCATTGGTTCAGTCGAACTGCAGACAGTGGCCGCACAAACTAAAACCCGCCAACTGCTCTTGGTGAGTGGTCGGTTCTTTGCGCCGGACTTTGTTGTGGCGCTCGACGTGGCCGACGTGGAAGCCAACGGCAATCGCACCCAACGCCACGAAGTGGAAACCCAGATCTTCACGTCGCTGCCATGGACCATGCGAGTGTCGCCTGACCGTGTCGAACGGTTTCATCAGTTTTGCCAACAACTCGAACACGACTTCACGCTCGCTCGGGCAACGCAATCCGGCTACCGGGCAATCACGATGAACGCACGGCCCGACCGACCCGAACCTCCCGAACCAGTAACACAAACAGAACTCAAGGTGATCTGATGACCACGAACGTGGTGCCCAATATCGGCGGCCCCAACATGGCCGGGCCCAACATGGCCGGGCACAACACGGCCGGGCCTAACACGGCGGTGACCGATGGCGAGGCTCACCTCTTTCATGGCTTGACCGAAGGAGCCCGGCTTCGCACCGAGACACTGTTCAGCAGCAGCCCGCAGATTGTCGTCGACGCAACGCACGTGGCGGTCGTTGAGCATGAAGGGCTGCCGGTCATCCCTGTTGCCGAGGTGTTCTCGAACCCATCCACCACGTTTCTTGGATTCGGGAACCCGAATGTGTTTTTGGTGTTGCCTCGATCCGAGTCGGCCGAGAAGGGTGCAGGGTGGGACAAGTTCGCTGCGTTCATGTATTGGCGTAAGCGCGCATTCATTGCTGATACCAAAGGTCGCGTGCAGGGTGGGGTGTTCGTAGAACTGCGTGGTCTTCCTCCCGAAGCGCTCGACAATCTGCGACGCGAGATGCGCGCACGCGTGGGACGCAGAAATATCAGCTGCGCAAACGCAACCGGCCGCTTGCTGGCTGCATCGGGTTTCAGTTGCCGAGGCCAAAAGTTGATCTTCACCGTTCGGCCTATGACCCTGGCGAAGTTGATCTGGGATGATGGTCTGACGTTCAACGGACAGCCGGTCGAGCTTCGACTTATCCGCACCACCTCTGCATCGGTCAGCGATCATTTCCTTCGCGTGTGGCGCAAAGAAGCCACCAGCTTGTTTCGTGTGATCGAAAAGATCGTCCGAACCGCCTCGACAAAATCGAGCGCTCCGGTCATCCAACCTCGACCATTGGCAGCGGCAATTCGTGGTGGACGCGCCGATGCCGGCCAGCTCGAGTTACGCGTGGGGCGTCCAACCAAACTTGCCGCGGTGCTGCGTCAGCAGTTTGGCGATCATCCAATCTTTGAAGCGACACTTGACCCGAAGATTGCCGACATTCACTCCGCAGAGTTCACCGCACTCCGAGGTGTACTCAAGGCCTATCCGGGCAAGCTGGATGGGGCATCGAAACTGAAACGCTATCTGCTGTTTTCGCGCCCCGTCGTGAAAGCGGTTCGCTATCAAATGGCAGCCAAGATGGATTCACTGGGTTCGCTTCCTGGCCCCGCGCTGGTTGACATGTTCCAAGCGGGCCCACCAGACAAACCGTTCTTGTACAACGTGGTCATCACCGGCACCGCAGCACGCATGGGTCGCCTGGAAAACCGCACTGACAAAGATGTCGACAAGGCCAACTGGGTACTAGCCAAGCACGTGCTGCTGTCGGGTTATGACCGCGACGTTCGATACGCGGGCGAAATCTGGGTCGAAGACACCACCGACGGCCGGGTGCTTCGCATCAACAACAACTCGGGCACCTATAAGCCGTCACAAGATCGCGCCGAAGCTGCGGTGCGATTCCTGCAACAACTCACCGGGGTCCCCGTCGAGTTCCGCCCTGTTTGATCTCCCAAGCGAAAAACCACATTGCGAGAAGTAAGGTTTGAGCATGACGAGTGACGACGCTGACTCAATACCTCGGATCCGTCGCTCATCACGTTTTACACTGATCCCTCTGTTGTTGTTCCTGGTCGGCTAATCGTGGTTGGTGCCGGCTCAGCGGTGGCCATTGCTGAAGTGTTAGATGTGGCGCCTGATGGGTTAGTTCATGTGCGCCCCCTGGCAGGACCGGTAAGCGAACGCCGACTTGCCGAGTCAAGGCAAATGCACCTGAAGGCTCTGTCAACGAGTCGGTTAATCCCTAGCGAACTCACCCCAAGCGAACTCTCCTCCTGCACGATATGGTCCCTGTCATGACCAGTGCATCCGGCAGCCTTGATCCCGCCCTGTACGAACAGTTGCCCGCGACGCTGATCGCCACAGGATTGCAGTTCCCCGAAGGGCCGGTGGTGTTACCCGATGGCAGCCTCTTGGTGTGTGAAATCAAAGGGCAGTGCATCACACATCTCCAACCACCAACAGATAGTACGCATACAGATGGCTCGGGCCCTTCGGATTCGCTGCGCTCACCATTCGACCCTACGCGTATAGATCAATTGTGGATCAAGTCGTTGTGGGCCGAAGTTCCGGGCGGCCCGAACGGTGCAGCGCTTGCCGCTGATGGATCCGTATACGTCTGCAACAACGGAGGCAGCTTCACCTGGCTTGATCGCGGTGGACTCACTATCCCCGGACCGCTTCCGACCACATGGACCGGCGGCCGCATCGAACGCATCGATCCCATCACTCGCACAGTCACCGAGTTGTATCGAACATCAACCGCCGCAGACGGCAGCACGGTCGAACTGCGAGGTCCCAACGACCTGGTGCTCGATGGACATGGTGGCATGTGGTTCACCGATCATGGTGTCCGCACCGAGCGCACAGCCGATCGAACCGGGATCCACTATGCGTTGCTTGACGGCAGCTCATGTCGAGAAGTGATCTTCCCGGTGAACGAACCCAACGGCATTGGCCTATCGCCAACGGGAGATCGACTGTGGTGGGCCGAGACCCATACCGGCCGCATCTACTCGCGTCCGGTCACCGCCCCGGGCGTGGTGGGTGAGCCCGGCCCGTCTGGCGGTTTGGCTGCCGGATTGCCAGGCATGCGATTGCTCGATTCGCTTGCTGTCGACGCCAACGGCAATGCGTGTGTGGCAACGCTGATCGATTCCGGCATCACTGTCTGTTCGCCAGACGGAGACACCGTATTGGTCAGGTTGCCCCCCGAGTTCCGTGACCCGATGGTGACCAACATCTGTTTCGGCGGCCCCGATCTGACAACGGCCTACATCACCCTCAGTGGAACCGGTCAGGTCATCTCGATGCCTTGGCCCGTCCCCGGAGCCGCACTTCAGTCTTAGCGAGCTGTCAGGCTTGACCAGAGTGGTCAAAGTAGTCAGAATAGGCTCTATGTCGCTGACCGTCACTGCTGCAGATGCCAAAGCAGGGTTGTCCGAATTGCTTCGACGCGCCGAGGCGGGCGAGGAAATCATCGTGACGCGCAATGGTGAACCGGTGGCGACTATCGGCCCACTTCGAGGTCGCACCGGAGGCTTTTTGCGTGGCGAGGTGGTCGTACACGATCCTGATTGGTGGCGGTCAAGTGACGAATTGTCCGATGACTTTGGCACCTGAACGCGAGTAGCCGCGCGAAGCCATGGACCTCCTTCTCGATACACACGCAGCCGTGTGGTGGGCAGAGAACCCGTTGCTGCTCAGCGTTGAAGCATCTACCGCTCTCGCTGATCGAACGAACACGGTGTGGTTTTCATCGGCATCAGCGTGGGAACTTGCCATCAAGATCAAGACCGGCAAGATCACACTCGACGTTGTCAGCCTCGTTGATCAACTCACGAACAACGGAATCCGAATTCTGGGGATCGGGATCGATGATGCAATTGCGGCAGGGTCACTTGACTGGCTGCATCGCGATCCCTTCGACCGCATGCTGGTG
>JANMEI010000458.1:0-3518 GCA_031376865.1 Acidimicrobiia bacterium
CGCATCGGCGGCAACGGCCGGATGCAGCACCTTTACGGCGACGCGACGACGTAAACGGGTGTCAACCGCAAGATACACCTCTGCCGTCGCACCACGTCCTACGAGCGCCTCAAGCCGAAAGCGCCCTCCAATGATTCTGCCGATCAGCTCTCCGGCAACAAATCCCACCCACTGAGGGTAGTCCTCCTACGTCCAGATCAGGTGTCCACTCGCTCTGATTCTGGAGTTGGCGCCAAGAAGGAGCACAATAGAGGGGTGCCAAGCCAGACTCCGCCCATCGTTGACGAACCCAATGCAGAGTCGTTGCCTGCGGTAGCGATTCCTGAACAGGGCGAGTCGGTGCAACGCGCCCCGCTGTGGGCTCGCTTTGCCGTGACGATGGCGCTAATGGGTTGCCTCGTTGGTATGGGGTGGGCATTGTCTATGCATCAAGAGACCAAAGGCCCTGAAGACATCGCGATCGAAAAACTCACACCGCCGCCCGGAGCAGAAACTGTCCCCGGCCAGACTCCGGTCATCATCGATATGGCCTTCGGTTACGACATTGCCCTCACCATTGATGGGAAGTTAGTACCCAAGGATCAGTTGATCGAGGTGGACGCGCTCGGTCAATTTACGTTTGCCCCTGGACCGGGCAAGTTCACCGAGCGTTTTACCAACGGCGAACATCTTGCTCAACTGACGTTTTGGCCAAAGACGGGCGACCGGGTACGCGATGGTCAGTTTTATCAATGGACATTTGCAGTTGTATGACGACACCGAACCCACCCGCAACTGATTCCACAGACGTCGTTGCCTTCGCGATCGCCGCTCACAACTGGATCGCCGAACATCAAGATCAGGCACCACCTGACTACGGTGCAATCTTGCCGCCTGGCCTGGTTGACCGAGGTCTGGCCTGGCAACGGTTGCTGTACGCGAATGGGTGGGCTGGTATCGACTGGCCCGTAGAGCACGGCGGGCGTGGGCTGAGCGCACAGCATCGAGCTGCGTGGGTCCGTGAGTGCGCCCTCGCCGGAGTCCCACCGTTCATCAACATGGTCGGCATTGTCCTTGTGGGCGGGTCCACGCTCTTGTTTGGAAATGCAGAACAACAGTCAGTACACCTACGAAATACCCTTGCGGCCGAGCATGTGTGGTGCCAGCTGTTCAGCGAACCTGGTGCTGGTAGCGATCTCGCTGCATTGAGCACAAAAGCCGTTCGTGACGGAGACGAATTTGTGGTGTCGGGCCAAAAAGTTTGGTGCTCTGGAGCTCGGTATTCCAATTGGGGCATCCTGGTCGCACGAACAGATTCCGAGGCACCTCGGCACAAAGGTTTGTCGTTCTTTCTGTTCGACATGAGTCTTCCGGGTGTGACGATCCGACCGTTAAAGCAAATGACGGGCGAGGCCGAATTTGACGAAGTGTTCTTCGATGATGTTCGAATGCCTGCATCGGCTCTGCTCGGGCCCATCAACGAAGGTTGGAGGGTTGCGATGGCCACCCTCACCAACGAACGTGGTTCCATTGGAACAGCTGCCATCGGACTTGGTCGACGAGTCGACAAACTCATCCACGAACTTCGCACACTGGACCACCACGTTGATGCTACGCAGCGTGACCAGCTGGCTGCGCTGGTCTCCCAAGGTCGGGTCCTCACGATGCTCGGCTCACGTCAAGGGCCGGTGGCGTCAACCGCAGCATCGCTACTGAAGCTCGGGATTACTGAGTTGATGTTTCATACGGCCGAGGTCCGCACTGACCTGAGCGGCGCGTATGCGATGTTGGCAGACACCGACTCGACACAGTCATTACTGGCCGCGCCCGGTGGGCGAATTGCGGGGGGAACCAGCCAAATCCAGCGAAACTTGATCGGCGAACGATTGTTGGGCCTTCCCACCGAGCCTCGATAGTTTTGCGAATTCAGAACCACCGGTCAGCTGCCGATGTACCCAACGCATGATTGATATCTCTCCCCGGCGGGCAACCTTGTGGCTCACACACCACAGTGTGGAACAGCATGACCGCTGCGCGCTCGTCGGTGGCCGGCTGATCTGTCGACGCTGCCTCTGGAGCTATCCATTGGCCGTTGCAGCAATGCTGGTGGGGTTGGCTGGCTTTCATTGGCCAAGTGGATGGGATGTGTTGCTGTTGTGGTTACTGCCAGCCCCGGCGATCATCGAGTTTGTCGCTGAACACCTGATCGGCTTGACCTATCGTCCTCGCCGACAAGCAGCCCTCTCCGCTATCGGAGGAGTCGCATTTGGCCGCGGCCTCACTCGGTATCTCGAAGATAACGGAGACCAACTTTTTTGGTCGGTGTCCATCGCTTACTCGTTAGTGATGGCCGCGGCTGCTCTGTACCGATTTCGTCGCGATGGAAACCTCGAACGTCGTCGAGTTCAGCATGAGTCAGATGATTGGTGGGCGGGCGTGGAAGCCAATATTGATGCGCAGGGTCGAGTGGCGCGCGAGTCCTCGCTGACGGATCAGGGCAACTGACCGCTCGCAAGGAGCTCAACAAAAGCGGCTTCGTCGAGGATGGGAATACCCAGCTCTTGAGCTTTGGTGAGTTTCGATGCCCCAGGATCTGAACCCACCACGACGGCAGTGGTCTTCTTGGACACACTGCTTGGGCTTTTGCCACCACGAGACGTCACGGCGTCTTCGGCCCCATCGCGGCTAAACGCAACGAGTGATCCGGTGACAACGATGCTCAAACCAACAAGCGTTTGCGGAATCGTCGGCGCAGCTGGCCCTTCAAAATTGACGCCAGCACCACGAAGTCGCTCGATCAGCGATCGATTGTCTTCATCAGCAAACCAGGCCACCACGCTGGTAGCAATCGTAGATCCAACACCTTCGACTGAGGCAATCCGCTCATGATCTGCCTCCGCTAACCGATCGAGATGTCCGAACGCTTTCGCGAGCACCTGGCCCATCGTCGATCCAACGTGACGAATGTTGAGGCCAAACAACAAATTACCAAGTGGCCGAGTTTTTGATCCCTCGATCGCCGAAAGAAGATTGGCAATACTGATTTCGCCATACCGATCCAATGCGCGCAGATCATTGATTCGGTTACCAAGTTCGTAAATGTCGCCGACATCGGCCAGCAAGTCATGTTCGATGAACACGCCAACAGACTTTTCGCCTAGCCCTTCGATATCCATTGCGCCGCGCGATCCGAAATGCACGATTCGAGCGAATGCTTGCGCCGGGCACGCCACGTTTTTGCAACGATGATCACTTTCGTTGACCGGCCGATGCAATCGCTGTCCGCACACCGGGCAGTCCTCAGGAAACTCCCACTCTGGCGCGTCGGGCGGCCTCAGTGACAACACCGGTCCGAGCACTTCGGGGATGACGTCGCCAGCTTTGCGAACGAACACGGTATCGCCGGGTCGGACGTTTTTGAACTTCACCTGGTCTTGGTTGTGCAACGTGGCCATCGACACCGTGGAGCCCCCAACAAACACCGGGTCGAGCACTGCGAACGGCGTTGCCCGGCCTGTCCGCCCAATCGACACCTGGAT
>JANMEI010000468.1:0-4984 GCA_031376865.1 Acidimicrobiia bacterium
GTGTACGTAAAAAGCTCGTTTTGGATTTGTTCTCTGAAGCGATTGAAACCTTTTGCCCCGGTGGTTACTGCGGCCGGTTGCCGAACAATGACTTTGTTCCACAAGAATGCGGTCACAAACAGACCACCCGAGAAACCAAACGCTGAACCCCAACCGTGCCAGGTAAATGCCCCGGCCCTGACGGATCGTTGGACAGCGGCGGCAAAGGTGCCGATGCTGTACAACGCACCCACGACCGCGAAACAGAATGCAAAAAAGAACACCGCAGCGCTTGCCTCTGGTTTGTCGGAAACCCACGGGAACAGGCCCCAGAGGTACCGATGTTCCTTTTCGTACCCCATGTCGTTGGTGTACGGCAAATGATTCCAAAATGGCCAAATCCAAAACGCCGCAAGTGCAGCACCAGCAGCGACAGCGGTGAACGCGTCACCGAATTGACCGAGCCCGAGTTTCTTCGTCTTCATGTCAAACGCGATTGCTGCAAGCGCGATGAACGCGGCAAGCACGATGCCATATCGTTCGTGGCCCAAAACCCAAGCGGCGGCGGTAACAACTCCGCACGTAAGAAACACTCCGTATGCGTTACGAATATTGGTGCGCTTACCGTCGAGGTGGGTCAGGATGATGAATGTCCCGGCGACGCCAACCCAAATTGTGGGGAGGAGATGTGACAACCCGGTCATTGCAAGTACCGCGGCTGCTGTAGCTCGGCGATTGCCGGTTCTCATCACGTGGCTAAGTAGTCCGAGGAAGAGCAAACCCAAACACAACGACAGCGCAAAACTGAACTCGCCGGCCATCGTGGATTTGATGTTGCCGCCGTAGATTGCGTATTGCTGGTCCATCAAAAACGGCACGGTGGCCAAAGCGCAGAATACGGGAAGTGGTTTGCGGAGGCCAGCGAAGTGACCCAAACCGAACCCGGTCAGCGGCATTCCGATCAAACCAAGAACAGTGGTGAGTTTGAACGCAATGTTGTACGGCAACACGAAGTTCAGAATCGTCATGATCCAGAACGGGAAAGGAAAATAAAACCCCAGTACCGGGAATCCCCCAAACCAATCGTCTGACCATCCGGTAATGCGCCCCTGCCCAACGAGCTTTCGCGACACAAAGTCAGCGGTCCATACGTGCGCGCCCATGTCGCCACCGGTTGCGGTGTTGGTGTTGAACAACACCTCTCTGATGGCGACAGCCCACATCACCACGCCGACGGCAACCGCTAAGGCGGCAACCACCGTGAGCAGGTAGGTCTGGTGCGGTCCATCGTCAGCGGCTGCTGGGGGGCGGTTTCGACCCCGTTTCCGGGGACCCTCGGGCGAGTGCATGCCGCTGACCGACACAGCTCCAAGGTTTTCCTTAACCTCGTGAGGCGAACTTGCCGATGCACCGTCGTGCTCGGACGAGAAGTCGGTTGGGCGCTCCGCAGTATCGGGAGGAACTTCAGTGATGACGCCAGAAGTGCTGGTGTCGGATTGTTCAGGGTTCACTGAGGGATTTCCCACCGGTTTTCCCACCGGCTTGTCAATGGTTTGCATCTGTTCAGCCTACGCTCGGCGCCTGCGAATTCAGACGATACGGACTCACCACTACCTCAGCTGTCATTTCCTCCGATTCTTTGAGCCCCAATCTGCATGGGATCTCAGCAAAATCGGGACGAATTGCAGTTGGCAACCAAGCATGATGTAACCCAGACGGAGACAGTTGCCGAGCTTTCGGGAACGCTCGAGGAGTAGACGAACAACATGAACCCAAGTACGACTGTGAACCAGGCTGCGTTAGCGAGCACAGAGCTACCTCAACCCGGGCCAGCTGAGCTCATTGCTCACCGGTTCGCAGCAATCTTTAAGGCCTACGACGTTCGTGGTCTCTGTCCGGAGCAGTTCGATGTTCCGATGGCCAAGGCGATCGGGGCGGCGTTTGCCAAGTTTGCGGCCTCGGCCACCATCGTGGTGGCTCGCGATATGCGGCAAACCGGGATCGAGCTGGTCGCGGCGTTTACCGAGGGTGCCAATAGCGAAGGCGTCGATGTGATCGATATCGGGTTGGCATCCACGGATTTGTTGTACTTCGCATCGGGGCACCTCAACCTTCCGGGCGTTACGTTCACGGCATCGCACAACCCGGCTCAGTACAACGGCATCAAGATGTGTCTCGCCGGGGCGAAGCCGATTGGTGAAGATACTGGTTTACAAACGATCCGTGACGATGCTGCGGCATTGGTTGCTGGCAATACCGCATGGTCATCCAAGACGGGAACCCGTGCCGAGTTGTCGTTGCTCGATGAGTTTGCGACGCACTGCCTGTCGTTCATCGATGTGAGCAAGATTCGCAAGTTGAAAATTGTTGCCGACACCGCCAACGGAATGGGTGGTTTGGTGGTGCCCGTGGTCTTTGATCGGCTTGGGGTTGACTACGAAATCTTGTATCCAGAGCTCGACGGCAATTTTCCGAACCATCCAGCTGATCCAATCCAGCCCGAGAATCTGCGCGATTTGCAGGCGCGAGTGGTTGCGGTTGGTGCAGATGTGGGGCTTGCCTTTGACGGCGATGCTGACCGTGTCTTTCTGGTCGACGAAAAGGGTAAGCCGGTGAGTGGGTCGCTCACCACCGCAATGGTGGCTGCGTCGATCCTCGACAAGCAGCCCGGATCGTCAGTTGTGCATAATCTGATTTGTTCGAAGGCAGTGGCCGAGACGGTGGTGGAACATGGCGGGCTTCCAGTTCGGACCCGGGTCGGGCACAGTTTCATCAAGCAGGTGATGGCCGAAACTGGAGCGGTGTTCGGAGGCGAGCACAGCGGGCACTACTACTTCCGAGATAACTGGCGTGCCGATTCGGGCATGATCGCGGCGTTGCACATTCTCGAGTTGCTGTCTGTTGCGGGTCCGTCCACATCGCTCAGCAAGCTTCGCAAACCCTTCGAGCGTTATGTCGGATCGGGCGAGATCAACACCAAGGTTGCTTCGCCGGCTGTCGTGATGGATCGAATCGAAAATGCTTACGCCGAAAAGGGTGCATCGATTGATCACCTCGACGGGTTAACGGTCGATTTCGGAACCTGGTGGTTTAACCTGCGGCCGTCCAACACCGAACCGTTGCTTCGTCTTAACCTCGAAGCTGCCACGCAAGCTGACTGCGAAGCTCATGTGGCCGAAGTGCTCACGCTCGTTACTGGGCTTGCCACGGCGAAGGGTTAACGCCGGGCGGAGCAACCATCGGGCCGGGGCTGCCCACCTCGGCAGGCGGCCCAGTCGGCAGACCGAACGACGGTGGGGCCAGCGATTTACTGGCAGCGTTATCGCGGCGTCGCCACCACAAACCCCACAGGACGCCAACGACAAACCCACCAACGTGGGCTCCCCATGCCACCGCGCTGTCAGCGGTCCCGGCGATGAGGAATTGACTGAGAAACCACAGGCCAAGAACCCAAGCGGCTGAAACCTTGCGGAGTCCGAGCCATGGGGTGATGACCTTGATCCGGGTTTTGGGGTAAAGCGAAAGATAAGCACCCATAACAGCTGCGATGGCACCGGAGGCACCAACCACCGGAATGGTCGAATATGGATCCACCAGGATGTGGGTGAAGTCCGACAGCAAACCTCCGATGAGGTACAGCGCGAGGAACCGCAGTCTGCCTCGACTGTCTTCGATGTTGTTCCCAAATACCCACAGAAAGAGCATGTTGCCCACGAGATGGCCCAAGCTGCCGTGCAAGAACATGCTGAAGAGCAGTCCTAAGTACACAGGCTTGTTGGGGTTGATCAACGTGGTGTCGCCGCTGGCATCGCATGCCGCCGGAATCGACTCGGCAAAACCTGTGCTGGGAAAGGTGGCGTCGAATTCTGCCTGCGTGAGCGAACGTCCGCGAAGTATCTCGCAGGGAACGGTTGCCCAGTCCAGCGAAAATTGCAGATCGTTCCAGGCAATCCGTGGATCTTGCAAACTAAACGTGTTTCGGCCGCCAGGCTGGACGCCAAGAAAGGTAAGTGTGCATATGGCCATGATGACTATCACCAGCCATGGCTTGTGGCGAAGTGGATTTTCGTCAGCGATTGGAATCATGAGGGTCCCCACCATTGGTTGACGGATTGCGACGGAGTTGAAGTGGTTTGCCCTCGTTGTGGCATGGGGGAGCGGAAACCCGTCCATGAATATCCGTCAAACCATCGAACAAATCGAACGGGATCCCATGGGTCAGCGAACCAACCGGTCGGGCCCACCAGGGGACGGACTGGCACCGAGTGTTGGTACACCGGTTGTGAGTATCCGGGTTGTGAGTATCCGGGTTGTTGGTATCCGGGTTGTTGGTAACCCGTGACGGGTGCCTGGTAGGCCTGCTGGGCCGCAGCGCGTTGCAACGCCGCCTGTTGCGCAGCAACCGGGTCTTTCGCGTCGGCGATGGCACCGAGAAGCGCACCAATGAGCTTGTCTCGCTCGTTGGTGCCCAATGACACATAGATCTTTTTCCCACCTTGATCTCGACCGCCGATCCCCAATGACTCTTTGGTCCAGAACGGCACGCACGCCATTTTTCGCTTGGAGAACCAAAACCACGGCCACACATTTCTGGGCTGTCCAAGGGTAGCTGGATCAAGCCAGATAAGGGGCATCTGCTTCTTTCCGACCTGCAAATACTGGTCATCAATGCGAATGTCGGATCGGCTGAACCGCAGCAGGCTGTAGATGAGCGACAGCAACAGCGCAGGAATGGCAATGGCTAGCCCGCCGACAACAGCCGCGGCAGCTACGCCCAGCAGCCACCACAGTTGGCGAGGTTTGATCGAGAGGTGTTCGTAATACCGCAGCATCACG
Source organism: Acidimicrobiia bacterium (assembly GCA_031376865.1). GTDB lineage: Bacteria > Actinomycetota > Acidimicrobiia > Acidimicrobiales > JANYDT01 > JANNBN01. The sequence continues at coordinate 4,816 of JANMEI010000468.1, forward strand.
GTTTGAGAAAGCACTGGTGCATTCAAGCATGCTTGCGCACGATCTACTCTTTGTGGGTCCTCGTTCGGGCCGCACGCAACGGTTTGGCACTTCGGTGTTTGCATCACGTTGCGGTGGTTGTCACCCGGTGCTCCGGGCCGAAGACACTCAACTGACGTTGCGCGGGCCG
>JANMEI010000471.1:0-3641 GCA_031376865.1 Acidimicrobiia bacterium
CGGCAAGCTCGCCGACCTGCACTAAGCAGTAACTTCTGCACCTGTACTAGTCAGAAACCAGCTCGAACTTGAGCGACCGTTCGGCGATGTCAACGCTGACGAGCCGAACGGTCACCTCTGCACCTGCGGTCGCACCGCGCTTCACCGATGATCGACCTAGCCGCGACTTGACCGGCGGATCGATCAATTGCACCACTGCGCCGGATTCGCTGGCCTCCAAAACGGTTGCCTGAAACGAGTCGCCAATCCGGTCGTTCAGCAGAAGCGTTTCAGCCAAATCAACTGCCGCTCGTTCCACACCGCCGGCGAGCGTTGCCGAGCGGCGCATGATTGCCGGAAGCGATGCAAGCCGATCTCGGTCTTGTTGGGTGACACCGGCAATACCGGAAGCAAACAGGGTGCATAACAGTTCGAGCACGTACCGATCAGCAAGACGGCGAATCGGAGCCGTCGCATGGGCATACGTCCCGGCGATAGCACCGTGATAGGGCCGGCCGTTGACGAGCGTTGCGTTGGTCTCGTCGCCACATCCGAGCGTTGCGTACGAAGCGCCACCGCCAGCTCGACGAGCCGAAACGAGGAATGCGCGGTGGGTGGGTTGAGTGACATCGAGCGACAGTTGGAACGCGCCAAGTGGTACTCCCGAAGCCCATTCGAGGTGGAGCGCTTTTGCGAGGCGTCGCAACGATGAGAGCGCAGCCTTGTCGGGTTGATCCATCACTCGAAACAAGCCAATGCCTGCATCGGCCAGATAATTCCCGACTGCCAGATTGGCCGCCAGTGACAGAGCGGCGTTGACCTGTTCTGATTCCAACAGCGACCGCAAGCGCAACTCGTAGTGCCCGTTGGGAAGTTGGTTGAGTTCTTGTTCGGGAAGATCTGCGCGCATAGCACCACGCTTTGCCTCTGCGAGCGAAACCCGTCGAGCGAATTCTGGTAGCAACGCAATGGTCGACACGTCGACGGTTTCGTACGCGAGTTTTGCTCGGCTCTGAACCACGCAGCGCCTGGTGTTGCGCAACGTCGAAATACCTTCGTTGTCCAGGGAAACTTCGAGCACGATCGCTGGACGGGGGCCGTCGGGAAGGAGTGAAGCGGCCTGCTCGCTGATGACTTCGGGGTATTGCGGGGTTCGTCCCAGCGGCGAGTAAATCGTTTCGCCCCGTCGCAGCGCTTCGTGCTCGATGGGGCTCCCGACTGTGACAAAGGCGGCCACATCGGCAATTGCGTAATGAAGAATCAGCGTGTCATCGATGCCCGTTTCGAGAGCAAAGGCCTGGTCCAGATCAGTTGACGAGGCAGGATCGAGCGTCACAAACTCAAGATGTAGTAGGTCGGTACGGTGACTGTCGCTGCTCAACTTCGCAAGCTGTTCTGGTGCAGTTACCCGAGTCGCTTCGGCCATCACGTCGGCTGGAAACTCTGGTGGAATCTGAAACTCGATGGCGATCGCGGCCAGGCCACGAGTCAACGTTTCCGACAGCGGGTTGTGTGTCGATCCGACGTTGAACTTTGTTGACTTCATCCAGGGAACCTTGTCATACAACAGCGGGAGTGGTGGCCACGAGCACCATCAAAGACTTTTCAATCAGCTGGACTTTGCCGCTGACATCGGCCTCGGTATGTGCGTCATCGGTTCGTAATGCCACTGTCCAATTGCCCGGTGGAACGACGAATTGAGCAGGTTGTGGTCCATTGTTGATGAGCACCAGCAGTTCTTGCGGGCCATGCAGCGCCAACATTAAACCAACGGCACCAGGATCGTTCCATCGTGCCGGGCTCATGGGTGTTCCATCCGGGGCAAGCCACGATGACGAATCGTCGTTCATCCATGCGGATGAACGCAGTTCGGGATATTGCGTGCGGAGGCGAATGGCATCGGCCACGAAACGGCATTGGTCCCAATCGGCAGCGGCCCAATTTATCCAACTGATTTCGTTGTCTTGGCAGTACGCGTTGTTGTTGCCCTGCTGTGAATGAGCGACTTCATCTCCGGCAACAAACATGGGCACGCCTCGACTGAGTGCCAATGTCGCTAACAGATTGCGCCGTTGCCGTGCCCGTAACGCGAGGATCTTCGGGTCCGTGGTGGGGCCTTCGACGCCACAGTTCCACGAACGGTTGTTGTCGGTCCCGTCGCGATTGCCTTCGCCGTTGGCATCGTTGTGTTTTGAATTGTATGCGCACAGATCAGCGGTGGTCATACCATCGTGAGCCGCAACGAAGTTTACGCTCGCCCACGGGGCGCGATGGGCGCCAGCAAACAGTCCACTCGAGCCGGCCATTCGTTCGGCAACCTCACCCAACGAATGGATGTTGCCACACCACAGATCGCGGATGGTGTCTCGATACCGGTCATTCCACTCTGACCACGGTGCAGGGAATGAACCCAATTGGTAGCCGCCGACGCCAATGTCCCACGGTTCGCTGATCAGTTTGACCGTCGACAAGAGCGGATCCGCATGCACTGCAGCAAGAAACGCGCTGGATTGAGAGAACCCGAAATCGGTGCGACACATTGCCGGTGCCAAATCAAAACGGAAACCATCAACATGACACTCGGCGACCCAATAGCGAAGCGAGTCAAGCGTGAGCTTGAGCGCCGCGGGTTGACGGAGATCGAGGGTATTGCCACATCCTGTGACATCAGGTTCGCGATACCAACCTTCGGGATTCAGGCCACGCAACGACAGCGCCGACCCACCCCAGCCTCCCTCGCCGGTGTGGTTGTAGACCACATCAAGGAGCACCTCGATGCCGGCTTCGTGGAGAAGCTTCACCATCCCTTTGAACTCAGTCACTTGCTGGCCGGTAGAGCCCGATGCACTGTATCGATGGTCTGGGGCCAAAAACCCCAGGGTGTTGTAACCCCAATGGTTGGTGAGCCCAAGACCAGCAAGGCGCTCTTCATCGACGTGTTGATGAATAGGAAGTAACTCGACAGCAGTCACGCCTAGCTGCTGGAGGTGCGCCACAAACGCCGGATTCGCAAGCCCGGCATAGGTGCCACGCAGGTGTTCGGGAACATCGGGATGCAATTTCGTCGCGTTTTTGACGTGAACCTCGTAGACGACGGTTTCGTTCCACGGTCGTTTGAGTTGTGCATCGGATCCCCAATCGAACCGTGGGTCGGTGACGACGCACAGCGGCATCAGCGCACTGGAATCGACACCGCTGCCGAGGCGGTGTGCACCGGGGGCGCGGAGCCAGTCGACCTCACCGGTGAGGGCCTTGGCGTATGGGTCGACGAGCAGCTTGTTGGTGTCAGCGGTGCCGCCTGTCATACGGATGCCATAGGTGGCGCCGACTGATATTCCTTCGAGATATCCCCAGATGACGTTGCCATGGCGATTGGGCAAGAGGAGACGGGTTTCCATTGACGTTTCGCCGGTTCGGTCGATCAGGCAAAACTCTGCAGACACCACATGAGCGCCGACCGGTATGGCCACGGAGAGCAGCGAGGCCCCAGGGGCCCCGACCCAGGCGACTCCGAGAGCAGGAACAAGATCGGTACGTGAAGCAGGGACGACGGTGACGGCAGCAGAAGACATACGAAAGTGGGGCCATGGGGGTGGGTCGAGGCGCAAGGCCGAACCATGACCTGATCAACCACGCTACCCGGCAACGACGCCACACCCAAA
>JANMEI010000492.1:0-3353 GCA_031376865.1 Acidimicrobiia bacterium
GTCGGTTCGCTGGCCGATGAAGCCAACCATCTCGACTTCGATGCCCGCCACCGTTGGTGAGCCATCTTCGAGTGCACGTCCGACAAAATCTGGGAGCGGAATCGGTGTGGGTCCTCCGACGGAGACAGTGAGCGGCGACCAACTGAGACCAGCGCTGCGTTGATTTGATTGGCGATCCAAGCCCCAACCGCCAAGGGGTGGCGGCGCCACGGCAAGAACCGCCAGCACCGGCAGCAACAACAGCCACATCACCCGCGGCTCGTGATGATCTTCGTGGTCGTTGTCGGCGACACCGCTCAGTTGGGCAAACGCAACGATTCCAAGGACAACACCCGAAATGGCCAGCGGGATTCGCATACCGGTCTGCACATAACGGGAATACTCGCCAGACACGGACAGCCGAATCAAAATGGTTGCGCACAACGCAGCAATCACGGTCGAGGTCCTGAGGTGCTTCATAGGAGTCGACCAATCACTGCGCTGATTACGACGGCCACGACCAACGTCAACGGGGCGAACCTCATGGCGAACTGTCGACCAAACGTGCCAGCTTGCAATGCGACCAACTTCAGGTCAACCATGGGGCCGACTACCAAGAATGTTAAGCGCGCTGATAACGAAAACGACGTGAGCCCGGTAGCAACAAACGCGTCTGCTTCGCTGCAAATGGAGAGCACGACGGCGAGCAATCCCATTGCCAGGATTGCAATGAATTCGTTTGACCCAAGCCGATCGAGCACCGTCCGGGGCACGATTGTCTGCAGTGTCGCTGCAGCGGCTGCGCCGATCACGAGATATCCGCCAGCGTGGGAGAAATCATGCATCGCTGAGCTCATCGCCACCTTCCAGCCATGGTTGTGTTCATGATGATGGGTCTGTTGCCAACGCTCAAGCAACCATTCAGCGCGACCAATGCGGTGCCAGATCCATCCAACTGTCATTGCTGTAAGCACACTGGCAAAAAACCTGGCGGCAACAACCAGTGGACGATTCGGAAATGCAACAGCGGTGGCAACCAGCACAACCGGATTGATCGCCGGCGATGCCAGCAAAAACGTCAAGGCAACGGGAAGCGGAACGCCGCGCTCGGTGAGACGCGCCGAAACCGGCACACTGCTGCATTCACAACCCGGAAGGACGACGCCACCGATTGCTGCGACCGGGATCGCCAACACTGGGTTACGTGGCAGCACTTTTGCCAACATTGTTGGTTTCACGAAACCGGAAATGAGGCCCGACAAAACGACGCCAAGAACCAAAAACGGCATCGCTTGAACGCAAATCGCCACAAAGATCGTGGCCCAATACTGTGAACGGGCGCTATCGATTACATCAACAACAATTGAACGTCCAGCAACAGTTAGCACTACCAGTGCAATCATCACCAGCGCCGGACGAGAAGATTCGGCACGTGAAGTTGTTTGTCTGACGGTCCCATCCATCGCGACACGTTAGATGGAGATACGCTCACGTTGTTGAGTGATCATCACGACGGCAAGGACGGATAACCATGCACACTGACCGGCAGCAAAATTCGGAACAAGTACTCCCTCGTTCTCGTTGGAATCAAGGACTACGACGAGGAGCGTTAGCGGGTGGTGTGGTGATCGCGTGCGCCGCTGTCGCCCTCAGCCCGATTGCGTCAGGGCCCGCAGGCGCCCAAATTAGCGGTGCAGGTTCGTTGACAGAAACGGTAACGATCGGCGAAGCGAAATTGTCGGGCATCACCAGCGATGTGCATATTCTGGCATTCAACGACCTGCATGGGCACTTGGACGGGTCAACCTCTGGCAACTTGTACGGCCGCTACGCAGGCGGCGCAGCTGCGTTGGGCAAGCAGCTCAACGCTCGGAAGAGTCAATACAAGGGCCGCTCGATGACCGTGTTCGCCGGTGACTCGATCGGAGCAACCCCGCTTGCGTCGGCGTTGTTTGAAGACGAACCAACGATCATGGCTCTCAACTTTATGAACGTTGACTTTGCCTCGGTGGGTAACCACGAGTTTGATCGAGGTCGTAAGCATCTCCAACGAATGCAAGAAGGTGGTTGCGAAGCTGCGTGTATCGCAGCGCCGTACCCAACGCGAAATGGCGGATTCCTGCCCTCTTTCCCGGGGGCAGAGTTCACGTATCTTGCAGCCAACGTGAAGAACACCGATGGGACACAGTTTCTCCAAGGGTACGGAAGCAAACGGTTCACCACGATTGGTGGGACCACGGTCAAGGTGGGCGTGATTGGTGCAGTGTTGGAAGCAACTCCTACCGTGGTGACGCCCGCTGGCGTGGCTGGGTTGAAGTTCATCAACGAGACCCAAGCGGCAAATGACGCCGCAAAAGCACTGCTGGCCGATGGTGTTAAAACCAGCGTGTTGGTCATCCACCAAGGTGGTGCGCAATCAACCGCCCCAACCAAGCCAGGCGATTGTGTCGGAGCGCTGGCTGGCAGCGACATAGAAAAGATTGTCAAAGACCTCGACAAGTCAATTCGAATTATTGTAAGTGGACATACGCATCAAGAGTATCGATGCATCGTCAAGATCAACGGCGTCGACCGGTTGATCACCAGTGCGTCATCGCAAGGCCGCATCATGACCGATATCACGATGAATATCGATGACCTTACGGGCGAGCTGATCAGCGCATCAGCCGTGAATGTATTGGTCGAGAATTCAACGAACACCAACACGCAGGCTGCCCGTATCGGCGACCCACTCCGAGCGTCAGACGACATCGCTACTCTTGCGACCTACTACCAGCGGTTGTCGGCACCTAAAGCCAACCGTGTTATTGGCAAAGTAACGGGCGACATGTCCAACGCATCGACAAATCCAAATGGGGAAATCCCTCTCGGTGACGTGATCGCCGATTCGCAACTGGCTTCAACGAAAGCAACAGGCAAGGCCGAGATTGCCTTCATGAACCCCGGTGGCATTCGCGCACCAGGCTTCCAGGTGAACCAAATCTCGGCCGGCGAAAAGCCCGGTGAGATTACGTACAACGAAGCCTTCACGGTGCAGCCGTTCGGCAACAGTCTCGTGACGATGACACTCACTGGTGATCAAGTTCGGTCGGTTCTTGAGCAACAGTTCAAGGACTGCCGCGGTCAATTGACAACTCGAATCCTGCAAATTTCAGACGGGTTTTCCTATGAGCAAAGCCCAGCAGCAACTGAATGCGCCAAGAAGATCGGCGCCATCACCCTGGGCGGTAAACCACTCGATCCAAAGACGAAGTACCGAGTGACGGTGAACTCCTTCTTGGCCAGCGGTGGTGACGGATTTGTGATCCTCAACGACGGCACCGAACGCATCGGTGGCGAAGTCGATATCGATGCGCTGATCGCCTACTTCGCAG
>JANMEI010000543.1:0-2545 GCA_031376865.1 Acidimicrobiia bacterium
GGACCGGCTCGTTCTTCAGCTTCGAACGCGCTGGCATCGTGCCAGACATCGTGACGCTCTCAAAGTCAATCAGCGGTTATGGATTGCCCATGGCTATCGTGTTGCTCAAGCCCGAACTCGACATTTGGAAACCAGCAGAGCACACCGGAACGTTCCGCGGAAATCAACTTGCGTTTGTCACTGCAGCAGAAGCGATTCGTATGTTCCACGACGAATCCTACGAGCAGCACACTCAACAGCTTGGCGAACAAATTGCCCAAACTCTCGATGCGATCATCGCCCCTCTCGATCCGCGTATCCGCGTTCGAGGAATCGGCTTGATGTGGGGCATTGACGTCGGCCAAATCGATGCAACCGGCGCGCTGGCAAAACGAATCTCACAGCTGTGTTTTGCGGATCATCTCATCATTGAACGAGTCGGACGTAACGATGTCGTACTTAAAGTGCTGCCGTCGTTGACCATCGGTTCGGACCAACTTGACGATGGTTTGACCCGTATTGCCAGTGCCGCAAAGCTTGCGCTCGATGAATGGGCTCAACCGGCTTGCCCGGTGAGTTAGGCAACAGCTGATCGGCCGATCAGGTGCGCCAACTCAGAACGACGGTGCAGTCCGAGCTTGCGGTACACCGCCTGCACATGACTCTCCACCGTCTTGATCGAAACAAAAAGCTCCGCCGCAGTTTCACGATTGGAACGTCCCCCGCCGATCAGCAATGCAACCCGGCGCTCTGCAGGTGTTAACCCAACAGACCATTGCTCCGGTTCATTTGCCTGGGGACGTTCCACTCCGTGAGGACCGGCTGGACCAAGGACCAGGTGCCTCGGGATCGGCTCGACGTCCGTCGTCGTCGCTCCGATCCCGGGCCTGGCACCCGCCGATGATGAAAATGAGCTTTTGGCGTCCAACGCGTACGCCTCAAGGTGCAGAGTTCGCGCCCAATCAAGTTGGCCACAGCGTTCAAACAGTTGCCCAGACGATTCCAACCACATCGCGGCAACGTCGCACCGTTGTACGAGGGCCCACGAACGGCCGACCAGCATCGCCGAACGGGCCCGTTCTAAGAGATCTCCGGCGTTGTCGATCGTTTGAACTTCGAGTCGAGAGATCAACTCCAACATCGTTGACAGCGCCGATCTAGTCGGCATCGATCGTGCCTCATAAGCTGCCAATGCCGCGCGGCTCCGAGCGGTAACTAACGCACCGTCATTTCGTTCATTTGACCATTCTTCGAGCCGTACGGTCAGCAATGCCGCCTGCGGGTACTCCCCAAGCTCAAGCAAAACGTCAACGAGCACGGATGCCAACAACATTTCGGCGAGGCTGAGGCTCGAGCGGGTGAAGTCTGGGCTGTTGAGTTCGATGAGATGACGGGCCCGCGACGTCTTGCTTGGATCATTGAGCATCGAAACGGCAAGCTGGCGGGTGTGAAACGCAACGTCTGGTCTCGTTGACATGACCGACGGAAAAACTGGCTCGCAGCGTACCGAAACGTCCAGGTCGTCCGTGATGTCGATGGCGTGTGTGGGTGTCATCTGTTACTCCCTTCGAGGCCTGAGTCTCGAGTCCGTTGTGTCCGTCACTAACGGGTTACTTCTGTAGGCGTAACTTTTCGAGTTACGGCCGTTCCTACCGCCAGCACGTATCATCTCGACGGTGCTGAACCAAACGGACGGCTCAACAAACGCATGGTTCCCTGATGGCGAACTGTGGCTTATTCATTCGATCGCCGACGGCAAGACCGCTCGGTTTCGGACGGTCGCGGGGTTTGCGCTGATTCAACGACTGATTGAGACCCCCGGGCACGAGTTCCATGCGCTCGACATGGTTGGCGCTCACGAAATCAGTACCGCCCTGCCAATGGCCGACCGGCAAACCCTTGACCAATTCAGGCAGCGACTCGCCGAAATCGACCACGACCTTGATGAGGCCGAATCGTTCAACGATCCATCTCGGGCCGATTTACTCCTCCGGGATCGGGAAGAATTGTTGACCTCCTTACGAGCGCTCGTTGGCATGGGCGGCAAAGCGCGGTCTGGGGGCTCCGATAGCGAACGCGCCCGAGTCCGGGTGACCCGCGCTATTCGCGCAGCAATCGACCGGATGCAACCCGAGTTGCCCCGGTTAGCGGAGCACCTCACTGCTCGCATTAGGACCGGAACATTCTGTTCGTATCTCGACGATGCATTGTCTCCGGTGAGTTGGAACACTGACGGCAGTGCCCACCCGTCGCCCTTCGGAGTTCGCTTGCCCGCAATTGTTCAAGCGCCGACAAATCTTGCGTTGCCATCCAGCGACTCTTCGACCTCGGTAGCTACCCGGATTGCCGCATCTGTCCGCCTACTACCGGAAGAGTTGGATCGACCTGAGTCCGTTGCATGGCTCGGAGCCGAACGATTTTTGGGAGACAGCGCCACATTCGATGCTGCTTTCGTTGGGGTCCTGCTTGCCACCGGAGCTGCGGGCACTGGCAAGTCCCGGTTGTTACGCGAAATCGGACGCCAACAAGCAGCGGCGGGATGCGAAGTATAGCCAAGCAATGCCTC
>JANMEI010000594.1:0-10415 GCA_031376865.1 Acidimicrobiia bacterium
TTGCCTTGTTGGCCTTGACCACCGCAGCATCAGCGTTCACCACGGCCTGCTGTGCAGCTTTCAAACCCTGTTCAGCATCGGCAATCGACAACACCCCGGACAGGTCGTTCTTTGCCCGTTGAAGTGCTAACTCAGCAGATGAGATTGCAGCATTCGCTGAGGCCACTGCGACGGATTTCTGTGCGATAGCAAGCTCACTCGCCGACGATGCTTTGTCACGATCAGCTCTCGCCTTTTCCGCAGCGTCGATTGCCGTCCGGACTGCCTCGTCAGCGGCCAAGATTTTGTCAGGCGTTACAACCACGACACCCTTCGACACCGCCAACCGGGCAGCGGCAACCTGCTCTCGGGCCTTCCTCACCGCATCACTGGCAACCTTGATCCGATCAGTTTGTGCTTCGGTCGGACCAAACGGTTCATACCCCGACGCCCGCATCCACTTCGTCACCGCCTGCTGTGCCACCCCGTCATACAGATCACCCGGGCCGGCACGGTAACCCAGACGGGTCAACGCCAACTTCAAAGCCACAACATCATCGCCACGATCACCCGGACGAAAATCGCGATACATCGGAGTTTCGCCCTCCAACACCAACACCGGACGACCACCAATGTCACCGGCCTTTGACCCCTCCGACAACGTCTCCCCCTTCGTCGGAGGCTTCGTCACCACCAACGACCCCGCCTTCGCCGCCGACGCCGGCAACGTCACCACACGAGCCGAACCAAACCGAACCGTCCCACGCGTAAACAACGTCGAACGCAACACCCGAAACTCAACCGGAGCAACGATCCGCGACGCATTCGGAGCATTCGTCCGCGCAGCAACATCAGCCGGAGACTGCAACTGCCGAGACGCAACCCAACCAACCCCACCCGACAACAACGAAATACCAACCAACGCCACCAACGAACGCCGCCCACGACGCTGCACCAACACCTTCGGCAACTCATCAGACGGAGCCAACACTCAATCACCTCTCTAATTCACGGTCATCAGGAAAACCTATTCTCAACGCTAAGCGATAGCCAACGATTACTGACGCACCCATTGTCGTTGTGTACTCAAACTGCTTGACACACACACACACACACACTGTGGGACGTTGCTGTTTGAAATAATTCATCACCTAACCGGACTCCCCGGTTGAGCCCAACCCTTTGAAAGGAAGCAAATGAAAACTCGAACCTTTTTTGTCCGATCCGCACTGGTTCTCGCTGTAACGGTCGGTGGAATCTCCTTACCAAGTACTTCGCAAGCCTCCACGTCCTATTGCGGGCATGGAACCGACGGATGGTGGTACAACCACGATTTCTTGGCGCACACGCAGTACTTCAATCCAGTCGTCACACATAACGTCGGAGGTTGGTCTCCATTGGCCCAGGGAAGTGGGGGCCGCTACTACGACCACTATGATTCTGTCGGTTGCTACAGCTGAGCTCAGGAGTCGATTGCGATGAGGATCGTTCGAAAAACCGACTTTCAAACGATCTTTCTTGCGCTAGTCGTGGTCGGCTGCGGAAACACGGCAAAACCTCCGATCGACAGCCGAGTACTGAGTGAGGCCAACGATGTCCTTGGACGCCGTCAACAGGCAGATCTGCAGAAATGCCTCCGCACTGAGGGCCACGAATACGTTGAACCCATTGCCCGAACGCAAAACTCAGTTTTCGGGACACTGAGCCCCAACGTAAGAGCGACATTCGCACGAGATCACGGTTACGGGATAGCCGATGACTTCTTATATGTCCCCTATAAGACTGCCCTGTCCTCAGACTATATGAGTGCCTTGACTTCGTGCCAACGTAACCTGCCCCAATACGCACTTTGGGTACAAATCCGGGACCGCACCAACACAATTGAGGAGGGGTTTCGGGCATTCTCAGCGAATGAGCGGTGGGAAAGACAGGACCAAGCTTGGCAGCGTTGCATGACTCAATCAGGTTTTTCGACAAAGAACCGCTCGTTAGAACAAATCAGATTTTTGCGTAAACAGTATGAATCGCTCGACCCGTCTTCGAGTGAAGACAAACAACGAATCTCCGAACTACGCACCCTCGAGGTTGCGACCGCAAAAGCAGATCACACTTGTCGAACCGAAAGCCTCGATAGCATTGAACCTGTATTGATCAGCGAACTCCTAGACAAAACCATCTATAATGACGAGGCAGTCAAGGAAGAGGTCAGCAAACTTCTGGAGTGAACTCGCTCTGGTAGTCGAGGTCCTTCAACAATCAGCTTTCGCTTTGTCATCATCTCCTCTTAAGGAATGAGACTCCATCTTGGTGGGGCAGCCGCCACCGGTTCATCCCGGAAACTCGTACACGCCGACCAGCATTGGCTGATCGAGATACCGATTCCAATTGGCAAGGTGTCGTTTGGTAAATCGGTGTTATTTTTGAGCGAGTTTCAGCTGGTCGAGGAGCACTTTGTTTTCCTGAATGAAGGTGGCTTCGTAGCGTTGCGTTATTTCGAATGCCACGTCGACATCTCTCTGTGGCCGACAATCGGCGTCAGCGTTTGCCACCTTCAGTTCAAATTCTTTCATCTCTTGGACTTTCGCTGCAGGAAGCGTTGGAACAGGAGGAGGCCCGGCATCTGAAACGGCGGCTTCGGCGCCCTGAGGTTGTCCCGCACTCATTGATTCCATTATCTTCATGTACTTCGGGTTCAACAACTTCTCGTAAAGGTCTTGTTCTTTGTTGATTGGATAGCCCACCTTCTTCATGCACGACACAAACTTGGCGTTCAATGCCACCAGCTGCTTGTCCGCTTCGATTCGTTTCTGCAGCTCAGTGAACTTTGATTCGAGCGGTTTATAGGCGTCCGCTTGATCCTGATAGGCAGCAGCTTGACATCCTGTCGGCGTCGACGATTGAGGCTCGCCAGGTGTGCTGGGTCCATAGAGGGCTTTCGAGTATGCGTTCTGTTCAGTCTCCGTCATCTTCTCAAGCATCTTGTTGTTGGGATTCACATCTTCTTGGGCAGAGACAAACGGGTTCATGTTGGTAGCGAACCCATAACCACGCTTACGTTTAAAGGCAACTTCACCACCACGTTTTGGTTGTTCAACGATCGGAAACGAATTCTTCGGCACATACACGCTGTACTGAAACCCCTCAGCGCGCATACACTTCGCAATCTTCTGTTCAGCAATCTGCTGTTGCCGTTGAAATCGAGCTTGTTGGGTTGCCGGATCCGATCCGCCAAAATAGTCCAGCAGCGACCCGTCCGAGTTGTCAGCACCTGATGCTGACTCTTTGGCGTCACCACCGCCACAAGCGGCTAGAACCGAAAATGATAGGCAGACCAGCACCAACGGCACGTTAGGTTTCACGTCACTGTCCTCTTCAGCGAAGCCCACCGGAATAGCGTGCCCGTAGAGAACCCAGCGTAGAGAATTCTCCTGGTTAATCGAACTGGGCGGCGATCAGTCTCAGCCCACATACCAACCACGAAAACCAGTGCCCATGGTAGCGGGAGAATGATGGAAGCGGTTGCGTAAGAACGCTGCTAGTGACTACGTGAAATGCATGGTAGACATTCCAAATGGCTTCGGAAAGGTACGTAAACAGGCTTGTTGATAGCTACGTCGGCGAGCTGCTGCTTGACTCCTCTGCGATCATGATGGTTGGGCCCCGCGGGTGCGGAAAAACAACGTCGGCGTCACGATGGGCCAAAACGGTACTTCGTGTTGACCTGGCGGGTGTCCGAAACGCCATGAAGGGTGATCCAGACGCTGTTTTACGCGACGGGGATCCGCCAGTGTTGGTCGATGAATGGCAGCTTGAGCCAAGTTCACTCGGGGCGGCCAAACGATTGGTCGATGCGAACGATTCGCCCGGTCAGTTCATTTTTGCTGGTTCGGCAGCCGATGAAGTGGGCGGCAACAGTTGGCCCGCAACGGGTCGGTTCATACGCGTGCCGATGTGGGGACTCACACAACGTGAACTTCAGAACGCTTCGCTCGAAGGCACCTTCTTTGATCGCGTCGCCAGCACAGATTTTGATGGAACATTTCCTCTTCCAGCGACCCGGCCAGACAACAGCGAATATTTGGAATTGCTGTTGCAATCAGGCTTTCCACGATGCGTCACTCGTTCAAGCGAACGAAGCCGAAACGCGTGGCTCAACTCCTACATCGACCACCTCGTCAGCAGAGATGTGGAACTGATTGGCGAAGTTCGCGAACCACTTCTGTTCCGCCGTTACCTCAATGCAGTAGCCGCCAACACGGCTGGGTCGCCCGAAGACTCCAAGTTGATCCAAGCCGTACGGATCAACCGGGAAACCGCGAGCCGGTATGACACGTTTCTTGAAAGGCTTTTTGTGGCCGAGCAGGTTCCTGCCTGGTCATCAAATCGACTCACCAGGGTCTCCGCTCGTGCGAAACGGTATATCTGCGATCCAGCCATTGCCGCAGCGCTGATCGGCGCGGATCGGCGCACCATTCTGAGGGACGGCGATCTTCTCGGGCGGTTCATTGACTCGTTCGTTGCAGCGCAACTCCGGCCCGAACTTGCTCTTGGTGCCCATCCAGTCAACATGTTCCACCTCCGCCAAGATGGGCGACGCGAAATCGACATCGTCCTCGAGCGCAGAGATGGTGCTGTCATCGGCATTGAGGTCAAGGCCGCCAATGCCGTTGACCCGACCGACGCTAGGCACCTGATCTGGCTTCGCGATCAACTCTCCCCGGAGCACTACAAAGCGGGCATCGTTTTCTACGCCGGGTCACATGTGCTCGCCCTCGGGGATCGAACCTGGGCCGTACCCATATGCGCTCTTTGGACGTAAAACTCAGAGAGTTAATCGAACTGAGTGGCGATGATTCGCCCTACCCGGTCAGCGGCGCTGGGGGCAAGATCTGACACCACAAACGTGCGCTGCAACCAACGGTCGGTGCCGTCGAATCGAGGGGTAAACGGGCTACGGCCATGCACCGCAACGGTGTTGTCGATCACCAACAAATCACCGGGCTCCAACACCACACCGGTGTGATGCGCAGCCACAGCAGCGGACAATACCCTCGACGCATCGGCGGCTTTTTGGTCGCCACCAACCGACTCCTACTTCGGTACGACCCCGCCATAGATATTATCCTTGATGAAAAGTAAATCTTCGCGATGGCGTCGAACAAAGTCCGGTTCCATCAATTGTCTTTGCCGATTTTGCTCCGCCTGAAGTTCTTCCGAATAAACGAGGTTGTTTTTGGCTAGATCGATCTCGATCACAGCCCACTCTTGACTCTTCCCAATCTCGGCTTTTTTCCTCAGAAGAAGCTGCACGACAGCATCAGGATTTTCAAATTTCCTGCCAGTGCTTCGAACCATGCAGGTAGACCATTCAGCAGTGAGAAGGCGTATCTCCGGCGAAACAAGTACTTTTTCGAGTACCTCGGTGTAATAGGACGTGGAAATCTTCACGATCAAGGAATTTCGTTGCTTCCATTCTTTGGCTACAGCTTCTTTGCACCCACTCTTCCCTTCAAGATCAGAAAGAAACGCAAGCTTTTCAGCTGCAGACAAGCTGAGTTCGAACCGCGGTGGCGCGTCTGTGGCTGAAACCGTGTAGCTGGTGAAAATTCCGAACCCTATCGTTGAAGCTGCCAACATCGGGGTGTATCCCGGTTGCAGCGAGGGGCTGAAATAGAGAATATCCTGGTCGGGATAGTTCCACCCCTTGCGACGAAGACAATCTCCAAGCTCGTGCTCCATCGCTAACATGACAAACTTTTGAGCCTGGGCCGAATTCACGAACTGATCGATCGCTGGCCGAGATCTATCGTATTCGAACTCGGGCGCCTTCGCCTTATTACACGAGACCAGAAGAAGACAGCCGGTTAGAATTGTGCCGAAAGAACGGCTGCTTCCTCGTGGAGACAAGACGTTCTAGAAGTCCGAAAATGGACCGTTTTGGCTAAACGCAGTCCAGCCCGGATTCGCAACATTTATACGAGTGCCATTGAATGACTGCGTTGTACCGTTTCTGAATGACTGCGTTGTACCGTTTCCGGAACAAGTGGGTAGTTGCCTGATGTGGATCGCGCTCGGATTGTTGACTTCGGTGTGATACAACTGGCCTAGCGCGCACAGCCCGTTCGACAGCGTGTCTTTAACTTGAACGTTTTAGTCATAAGAACTCGCAAATCGAGAATCTGAACCACTCACAATTGACCCCGTGCCGCTCTTGCTCACCGTGCCCGCAAAGGCCGGTTGCATGAAACTAACCATTGACAAGCCAACGGTAACTACTCCCACAGCAACTTTTCTCATCGTGACTCGTTTCTTTGGATTTCTGGCTATCGACAACTTGTCTTCAAAGATTGTGTGTGTGTGTGTGGATTGTCAATTCGAATCTTTCGCACTCACCGTGCGATTTTTGCACCGAGTCCAGCGTCACGGTACTACTTGTCGAACTCTGCTGCTAGGGCACGATCGCCTTCGGCGTTCGAACCTGGGCCGTACCCATATGCGCGCTTTGGATGTAACCCTGTACCAGTCAATCAAACTGGGTGGCAATGATTCGCCCTACCCGGTCAGCTGCGCTGGGGGCAAGATCTGACACCACAAACGTGCGCTGCAACCAACGGTCGGTGCCGTCGAATCGAGGGGTAAACGGGCTACGGCCATGCACCGCCACCGTGTTGTCGATGACCAACAGATCGCCTGGCTCCAACACCACACCGGTGTGATGCGCAGCCACAGCAGCGGACAACACGTTCAACGTATCGGAGGCTTCGTCATCCATCCCAACCATCAGGTCAGCATCGAACACCAACGTGGGTGCCTGACGACTGCCGCCAAGAACTGCCATCGGCGCTCCCAGCGTTCGCTCGGCTGGTGTCGCGTTTCCGGTAGGTGTTCGCAGATACGACTCGTCTGGAGCGGTTCGGAAGCGTGGCTGAAACAACACATCAACAACCGACGGGTCCAACAGCGGAGCAACCTCACGAATCGAGCTCAGCGTGGTTGACGCAGATGCATCGCCACGCAAGCAGAGCAACAGCAGATAGCGCGGACGATGCGGATGAAACGCGGCCTCCGTGTGAAACATCAGCTGCACCTTCGAGCTGGTCGACACCTGCCGATTCGCACTGGCTTGCACCGGAACAATGTTCTGCACAATGTCCCCACCATGCTCAGGCAGGTATCCAACCGGTTGGCCCAGTGCACGAGCAACCGTGAGCAAGTTGAATTCGCTGACCAGATCTTTCCCACTGTGCGAAGCAGCTCCCGGAGTTGGCGGAGTGGCAGGAAGATCGCCGACGCCCACACCACGGACCAGCAGGGCCCCGGTAACCCCGGCATCAACCGCAAAGTCTGACAACGCGTTGTAGAGCTCCGTAGGAAGCGTGCGGGTGGCGTAACCGGCATCTTGCACCAGAGATTCGGATAGCACATCATGGCCACCGACAGCCGGTGACACGAAGTCATCAACCAGCACGGTGGGCGGGATGCGGTGTGCGTGCGTGACGTTCATGGTGAACCCTTCCGGCGAGAGTGTGGAGTGAATACTCCACTATAGTCATATCGGAGTGTTTGCTCCACACCTCAACCCCCAATCCGCGCGTGAAACATCAACTATCCGCACGTGGAACATCTGAACGAGCAGTTTTGGCAGGTTCAGCACCTCGACGCGCGCGGGGCCTCCGGTAGGGTTACCGGCGTGGCGTCACGCAGCACACCCCTGTCGACCAGTCTTCGGGCGGTCAAGTCCTCCCCGGCTGAAGGGCGGGTGGTGCAGGTCCTCGTCGACGATCCGCAGTTCGTAGCGTTTCGCACCATGGCCGAACTGATGGAACGAGCCGATGTCGGTGCCGGAACTATTGCCCGCCTCTGTGCGAAGTTGAACCTCAGCGGCTTTGCGGAACTTCAACGAAAAGCGCAGGCCGAGCTGACCGGGTCGTTGCGACCAGCTGCCGACCGAATCAAAGAGCAAACGGCGAAGGATCTCATTGGCCAAGTAGCGCACGCTGAGCAAACCAACGTGGCCAAGACGTTTGGTCGAATTGATCGAACGTCGTTTGACGGTGCCATCGCACTACTTGCTGATACACGTCGGCATGTGGTGGTGCTGGCCAGTGATGCATGTCGCGGTGTGGGCATGCAGTACGCCAACGAACTGTCATTCTTGCGACAAAATGTTGAGCTGCTCGACGGCAACCCAGTCACCGTTGGACGACGCCTTGCCTTGGGCGACGAGCTCGACGTCGTGTTAGCCATCGATATTCGACGATACGACAACTGGCTGGTCGAGACGGTGCAACAGTTCGCCAACAAACGTGCTGCGGTGCTGTCGCTCACTGACAATGCGGCATCGCCAATTGCATTGGTCAGCGCGCATCATTTCTCGATCGATGCGGATTCGCCCGGGCCGTTCGATAGTTTCACCGCTGCGCTCGCGTTGCTGAACGCATTCAACGCAGCAACCGCCGCAAAATTGCGCAAGAGCGCTACTGACCGGTTAGAGAAAGTGGAGCAGGCTTGGCGAGCAACAAAGGTTATTGATCGGTAGGTTCGCCATGACTTACCCGGCGTAAACCCAGCGCCACGCCAAGACCGATCCCTAGCCAAATCATGCCCTGGTAATCAAACAGAGCAGTATCCAACGCTAACGAGGGTGCTATCACGGCCAGCATCACCACGGACCACGCACCGTTGCGGAAACACCGCCACGCCACCAACAGGCACAGTGCTGCAAACGTAGTTGCCCCTACTATTCCAAGCGTGGCCAACACATACAGCCACACGTTGTGAACGATGTAGGTCTCGACGGACATCTCTTTGATGTAGTCCTGATCAGCAACCACGTTGAGATAGTTCCCTGGACCAACACCAACAACCGGGCTGCGTGAAAAGATCGCAATCGCTTGACGGTTCAACGCCATCCGACCTGATCCTGAACTCTCCGCGCTGGCTACCGTGACTGCAGCGCGAGTACTCCATGCATCAGATCGAATCAAGAACGATCCCGCTAACGCCACAACGCTGCACAGAAAAATCGGCAGGACCTGCCGACGTTGCTTGGCAAACACACTCCCAACGAATAGCGCCAACAAACTGATAAACGCCGATCGACACATCGTGAAGCCAACGAGTCCGGCCCCCAACACCACGGCTACGGAACCAACCGCTCGATCGACCCGCGAAAGCGGAACGCGAACCATCAAAGCAACAAGTGCGGCCATGGCAACGGTGGCAAAACTCGCAAGCGTGTTCGTATGAATCAAACTGCCCGACGGCGAGAGCGCACCACCGATGCGACGAAAGGAAAACTCAGATTCCGAGAACCAAGACGGACCGACCGGACCATCGGCACTGATTTGCGCAAGTCCAATGCAGACCTGCACCAAGAGAAAGCCGCTCAGGGTTCGGATCAACGGCACCGCAGACTTGCCACTTACCAGTCGCGATGTGCACCCAGCCAAAACAGCAGCCCCGACGATTGCCGTGACCAGTTGAAACAACCCGGATCCAGGGTTCAACGCATTGCCCGCAACGACTACGGCGACGAACAACGTGACCGCTGTGCTCAGGGGCGTGGCATTGACTCGCCGAGTTTTGGCCAGACTTTTCGCTCCTACAGCTAGCGCGCTAAGGACCACCAAGGCGTTACACAACCAAAAGAAGGGCACCTGCCCTACCTGCAGTTGGCTCGACGCACTGATCAAGGTGAGTGGAATCGCAAAGGGCAGGAGTTGGGTGATCGAAGGTTGACTGCCCTTCGGACTTCCGTGCGATCGTCGGCGATCAGAAACACTGCGCTGGTCGACACCGGTCTGGTCACCGAGAGACTGGTCAACGGTCCGCATCAAGAATCTATCGACCCGCAATAGATAGACCTTGAGGATCGCCGGCCGAACCTGTGTCACCAATATTCGCGGCAAACGAACACGCACTGAGGCCAAACTTGGTCATGGCACACCCCATTTGGCCGCTGTTCGATCTTCGCGTGACAACTGCTGACCTCGAACTTCGCTACCTCGACGACGCCGCCTGCACCGAACTTGCACTGCTCGCCGCACAAGGGATTCACGACCCAGACACGATGCCGTTTGTGGTTCCGTGGACAGATTTCACCTCGCCCATCCTCGAGCGGCAAGCGATGCAATACTTCTGGGCTACTCGGGCGAGCACGTCGCCTGAAAAGTGGGATCTACTGCTTGGAGCGTACGTCGATGGCGCGTTGGTTGGCACCACAGGACTGCATACCAGCAACTTCTCGACAACTCGACGATTTGAAACCGGCTCGTGGTTGGGCCGCGCCTTTCAGGGCACAGGCATCGGTACCAAGATGAGGCGCGCCACCCTGTATCTGGGTTTTGTTGGACTAGACGCACTCGTTGCCACCACTTCTGCCTTTGAGCACAACGCGGCTTCGCTCGGCGTGACCCGCAAACTTGGCTATCAAC
>JANMEI010000548.1:0-2157 GCA_031376865.1 Acidimicrobiia bacterium
CGCACAATCCCAAAACGATGCGTGGCTAACCCCCGATAGTCCCTGAGGTTGAACGACCCGAGATTGGCCAGGTGATCGGGCACTACCGGAGCGAGGACCCGGGCAATGATCCACGACACGATCATCGTGACGGGAAGACAGAAGGTCAACACCCCCGCTCGATCGTGGCTTTCGATGGCCCACGGGCTGCCAGCAAACACATATGCGAAATCGGGCGCCATGCTGCCCACTATCAGCGTGAGACCGTCGACGTACGGGAGCCTTCGAGAGGCGATCGAAAGAACCGGAAGTTGGTGCGCGAAAAATGTTATCGGCATTGGATCTGCGAAACCTGGTGCCTACGAGCTGCAGCTCAGCATGCTGCACCCAACTCGGTGGCGCGCCCAGTCGGGCCGGGGTTGCGCAACTCGCTCATTGCCAGGTTGTTCGTCGTACGGATGACGAAGCACCTCTAACAGTTGGTGGACTAACGAGTAGTCCTCGCCAGTAGCAAGGTCGATTGCCTCTTGGGCCCGGTAGTTGCGCAACACGAACTTTGGGTTGGCTGCATTCATCTGCGCGCGTAAATCTTCAGTTGGTCGATCTTCAGTGGCAACGCGAGCAGCCCAGTGGCGAAGCCAGCCGACCAACTTGGCCCGAGTGTCGTCAATTATCTGGTCGGGGTGATACCAAGCCGCTGCAAGCGGGGCCAACAAGTCTTCGTCGGTGGCTGATGGTGTCGTGGGAACGTCGGCCAACTTGCGATACCAAATGACCTGATCAATTTCGGTAATCGGCAACGTGTCAAGTAACTGTTGAATGAGTGCATCGTCGTCTGGCTGCGAGGTGGCGAAGCCCAACCGGGTTTGCATCATGGCCCGAAATTGAGTGCCATAGTCGTCGGGAAACCGATTGATTTGCTCTTGGAGCAATTCGGTTTCGGTGACCACTGCGGCTAATGCGTTGGCGAGCTGAACCAGATTCCAGTAGACCACTTGCGGCTGCGCGCCGTATCGGTACCGTTTGCCGCCGGCGTCGGTGGTGTTAGGAGTCCAACCGGGGTTGAAGTCTTCGAGCCAACCGTACGGGCCAAAGTCGATCGTGAGGCCGAGGATCGACATGTTGTCGGTGTTGAGGACGCCATGCACAAACCCGACTCGCATCCATTCGACAACCAGTCGAACAGTACGCGTGCATACTTCACCAAACCATGCAGCAACCGAAGCCTGCCAGGTATCGGGGTTGTCCAGACCGTCAGCAAACTGCGGAAAGTCTCGCCGAATCGTGTGCTCGATAAGAGCGATGAGGACCTCGTGTTCGCCTCGTGAGGCGGGCAACTGGAAACTGCCAAATCGAACAAACGACGGCGCCACCCGGCAGACCACAGCACCAGGCTCGGCTTGCGGATTCCCGTCGTACAACATGTCGCGAACCACCTGGTCGCCCGTTGCCACCAGCGACAGTGCTCGCGTGGTGGGTACCCCGAGGTGAAACATGGCCTCGCTGCAGAGGAACTCTCGGATCGACGAACGAAGAACCGCTCGTCCGTCGGCGGTGCGCGAGTAGGGGGTAGGGCCGGCACCTTTGAGCTGCAGCGTTTGATGCCCGCCGGTTGCGTCGATCACTTCGCCGAGGGCAATGGCCCGACCGTCGCCCAGTTGACCTGCCCAGTTGCCGAACTGATGCCCCCCGTAGTTCATCGCGAATGGTGCACCCCCGGCAGGAACCCGATTGCCGCCAAACACGTCGGCAAACTCTTGTGATTGAACTAACTCGGAGGGAATCCCAAGGAGCTCGGCGACTTCTTCGGACGCCGCAATCAGCCGTGGGGCGGCAACAGCGGTCGGTGCTACCTCGCTGAACAGTGCTCCGGAAACCTGCCTCCGCCGGTTGTTGGGGTCCGGGTCGCCGGGCAACTCGGTGACAAATCGATTGTCGAAATGAAGATCATCGAGGGTACGCACTGCCACCAACCTAAACGGCGGCGGGGTGGTATCTCGACTCAACCAGCGGTCAGGGCTAGATTTTGGGGATGAACGCACCTGACCCTGAAGTTCAGCTTGATCCAGCTCATCAGTTGCACTTTCGCACCTGTCCGCTTTGCGAAGCAACATGTGGATTGGAGATCACTGTTGCTGACAACACAGTGACGCGAATTCGGGGCGATCGCGATGACGT
>JANMEI010000640.1:0-2649 GCA_031376865.1 Acidimicrobiia bacterium
CACCGTCTATCTCATCGCAGTCCTGCTGTTTCCGGAGAAGTTCTGATGCCGTGGCAAGGCGTAGCGCAAGCACTCGTGCTGCTGCTCAGCCTGCGAGTTACTGTGCCGATCATCGGCCGTTATCTCGCTCGGGTTTATGACACGACCGAGCAGGTAGCCCCGGGCGATCGGTGGTTTGCGCCGGTTGAACGGTTTGTATATCGAGTGAGTGGCGTTGATCATCGGCGAGAGCAGCGATGGAATGTATACGTATTATCGTTGCTTGCGTTCAGTCTTGCGTCATTTGCTGCCGTGTATTGCTTGCAACGTCTACAAGGTGTCCTTCCGCTCAACCCAACGTCGCGGGTTGCAGTGCAACCGTGGGGTGCTTTCAATGTGGCAGTGAGCTTCTCGACGAACACCAATTGGCAGTGGTACTCGGGTGAACAAACTATGAGTCATTTGACGCAAGTACTCGGTCTTGCGGTGCAAAATTTTGTCTCGGCAGCGTCCGGTATGGCGGTAGTGATTGCGCTCATCCGAGGCATCACCCGAACGGGAACCCGCAGGCTGGGAAATTTCTGGGTGGACATGGTGCGAACTATTGTCCGCGTGCTCCTGCCGATGTCGGTATTCGTTGCTGTGCTGTTGCTTTCTCAGGGAGTAATTCAAAACTTCACGGGGTCTCGGACCGCTGCCCTCATCGAACAGACAACAGTTGGTAGTGTCCAACAGATTCCGGGTGGACCCGTCGCTTCGCAGGTCGCGATTAAACAGCTCGGATCAAATGGCGGAGGATTTTTCAACGCAAACAGCGCTCACCCGTTCGAGAACCCCAATGGCTGGACAAATCTTATTGAAACCTGGGCGATCCTTGTTATCCCATTTGCGATGGTGGTTGCATTCGGCATCTTGATCAAGGACAGACGACAGGCCCGGACCGTTGCCTATGTGATGGCTGGATTTCTCATTGTGTTCTCGTCGTTCGCCATGTTTGCGGAGCAGCAAGGGAACCCGAGGTTGACGGGAATTGGCGTAGACCAATCTCAATCAGTGGTGCAAAGCGGCGGCAACATGGAAGGAAAAGATGTTCGCCTCGGAGCCGCTTCGTGTGGCTTATGGGCAGGAGCTACAACTGGAACATCTAACGGTTCAGTGAACTGCATGCATGACAGTTTTACTCCACTTGGCGCAATGGCTCCGATGGTGCAGATGATGCTGGGAGAAATCTCACCAGGAGGTGTGGGGGTCGGTTTGATGGGGCTGCTCGTCTACGCGTTGCTCGCTGTGTTCGTGGCCGGCCTGATGGTTGGTCGAACCCCGGAATACCTTGGCAAAAAGATTCAAGCGGCTGAAATGAAACTAGTGACGTTGTATATCCTCGCTGCGCCAGCAACCATTCTTGGCTTCAGTGCAGCGTCAGTGGTGCTAACTCGTCAACGGACATTTCAGGTGGGCCCTCACGGATTGTCGAGTGTTCTCTACAACTATGCGTCCACTGCCAACAACAACGGCTCAGCTTTTGCATCAATGGGCACTGGATCAGATTGGTACACGGCAACCATGGGAATCAGCATGTTCATCGGCCGGTTTTTACTCATCATCCCAGCACTTGCAATTGCCGCATCACTCGCCGGTAAGCCCAGGGTCCCGGAAACCGCTGGCACACTCCCGACTCACGGCCCTCTCTTCGGCGGCCTCATCGTTGGCGTGATCACCATCGTGGCCGGTTTGACCTTCTTCCCCGCATTGGCCCTCGGTCCAATCCTCGAGCACCTGTCGCTGTGACAAAGGCATCCCACATGACTCTCACTACGCACTCGCTACAAGACGATCTTCATCACGACGAACAGCAGCGTGCCCCAAAGGTTCGAACTCGGGCCGCTGCCTCAGCGGTTTTCGATCGGGCAATTCTTTTGACAGCAGTAAAGCAGTCAGCGCGCAAACTCGACCCACGCACCATGGCGCGTAATCCTGTCATGTTTGTTGTCGAGGTTGGATCGCTGTTGTGCACGTTGTTGTTCCTTCGCGACCTGCAAAGTTCGTCTTTTCAAGAAAACCTGTTTGGCGGTTTGGTATCGGTATGGCTCTGGTTTACCGTGCTGTTCGCCAACTTTGCCGAAGCGATGGCTGAGGGGCGCGGTAAGGCCCAAGCTGCGACGTTGCGGTCCGCCCGCGCAGACACACTCGCTCGGGTGCGTACCTCAGGCGGCGATATGGAACAGCGACCGTCTGCCAACTTGACCATTGGTGACCTGTGCGTTGTTGGGCCAGGCGAAGTCATCCCGGGAGACGGGGAAGTAGTGGAGGGAATCGCCACGGTAGATGAATCTGCCATTACCGGGGAGTCAGCACCGGTCATCCGCGAATCCGGTGGAGACCGAACGGCGGTTACTGGCGGTACTCGAGTGCTATCAGACGGGATTGTGGTTCGCATCACAGCGAAACCAGGCGAAACGTTTTTAGACCGCATGATTGCACTGGTTGAGGGTTCTGCACGACAAAAAACGCCGAATGAGATTGCACTTTCCATCTTGCTCGCTGGCCTAACGATCATCTTTTTGCTTGCCGTCGTCACCTTGCAGCCGTTGGCTATTTACTCCGATGCAGAGCAGTCAATCATCGTGTTGGTGGCATTGCTTGTCTGTTTGATTCCCACAACCATTGGAG
>JANMEI010000706.1:0-2799 GCA_031376865.1 Acidimicrobiia bacterium
TTCCAATACGAGTGGCATCGAGAAACACATGGTCATCGACGCCACCAGCACCCTCGGCCATCCGGATGGAGATCGCTTTTGCGACAACATCGCGTGGGGCAAGGTCTTCGAGGGGATGAACTCCTTCCATCACCCGCCGGCCAACTGCATCAAGCAGCACGGCACCCTCGCCGCGGACCGCCTCAGAAACGAGTACTTGCTGACCGCGAGCGTTCGGCCCGGCGTAGAAGACGGTCGGGTGAAACTGCACAAACTCCACATCGGCAACGGCAGCACCGGCACGAAGGGCAGCGGCCATTCCATCGCCGGTAGACACTGGCGGATTGGTCGTGGCTGCGTACACCTGCCCCACGCCACCACTGGCAAGCACGACAGCACGTGCACGTACGATGCCAATCGACTCTCGACCATCTTTGAGTACTGACGCCTTGGCGCCCACCACCCGTGAACCATCGTCGGTGCGCAACAGATCGAGCACAAAACTGTTCTCAATGACCTGAACACTGCTGTCTTTCAGTGCACTAATAAGTGCACGTTGTACTTCTGCGCCGGTAGCATCTCCTCCCGCGTGAACGATTCGAGCGACGCCGTGGCCACCTTCCCGCGTGAGCGACAGCTCGCCGTTTGGTTTGTGATCCAGCTGCATCCCGTAGCCGATGAGCCGCGCAAGCTGTTGGGGGCCCTCCTCAACGAGTATGCGAACAGCATGCTCGCTACACAGGCCAGCTCCGGCAACCATGGTGTCTTGATAGTGCGCCTCGGTGGTGTCGGCGACGTCGATCACTGCGGCAATGCCGCCCTGGGCCCAGCTGGTTGAACCGGCATCGAGAGCAGCCTTGGTGAGGAGGAGCACACTCCCGGTGCGGGCTGCAGAGAGGGCCACCATGATGCCGGCAACGCCAGATCCGACCACCACGACATCAACGGTTTGGTCCCAAACAGCTGCGGTGCTGTAGAGCCGAGTGGGGAGTTGCAATGCGGGCGCGGTGTCGTTGGCCCCAGATGAAGATGATGGCATCATTCGCCGCCGCGTGACGGATTGCCGATCGCGATCATTCGTTCAACCGAAGACCGTGCCTTGTCAGCAATATCGGTCGGGACGTCGATTTCCCACAGGCCAGCTCGTAAGCACACCAACAGTTTTTCGGGTGTGATCATTTTCATGTAATGGCAACTGGCGCGATCATTCATCGGGATGAACTTGGTGGTGCTGTTCAATTTCTCTAACTGATGAATGATGCCGATCTCGGTGGCAACCAGCACTTCTTTGGCCTTGGTGTCCTCGGCCAGCTTCACCATGCCACCGGTGGACAACACATGGGTGCGTTCCTTTGGCAGTTCGCCTTCAGAAGCCATCCACAAGATGCTGGTAGTGCAGCCGCATTCAGGATGGACCATCACATCAGCCTCAGGATGGGCTGCAACTTTGTCTCGCACATCTTGCGGCGAAATCCCGGCGTGAACGTGACATTCGCCCATCCAGATGTGCATGTTCTCGCGACCGGTTTGGCGTTTCACATGCGCACCGAGGAACTGATCGGGGAGGAACAGAATCTCGTGATCTTCGGGGATGCTGCGCACGACGTCGGCAGCATTGGAGGAAGTGACGCAGATGTCGCTTTCAGCCTTGACTGCCGCTGAGGTATTGACATACGACACCACGACGGCGCCAGGATGTTCGGCTTTCCATGCTCGAAGTTCATCGGCGGTGATGGTGTCGGCCAGCGAACAACCGGCGGCGAGGTCTGGAAGGAGCACGCGCTTTTGGGGGCTCAGGATTTTGGCAGTTTCGGCCATGAAGTGCACACCGCAGAAGATGATCTCGGGCGCATCGGTTTGGGCAGCCACCCGCGACAGGTACAGCGAATCGCCCACATAGTCACCGATGTCTTGTATCTCGGGCACCATGTAGTTATGGGCAAGGATCACGGCATTACGAGCCTTGGCTAGTGCTTTGACTTCGGTGGCCCATGTGTCGAACTCGGCATCGGTGAGCGTGCGGCCAGGACCGGCCACGGTCAGCGGGATTCGAGTGCGTTCGGTTTCTGCAGGTTGGGTAGGGGGAGCGGTGGTATCGCCTGACATGTGACTACCCTAACCGCCCCCGGTGTCAGCTCATCAGCGCAATGGCCTCGACCTCGATGTGAAATCCGAAGTGCAACTCCGGGACCGGAACAACGGCCCGGGTGGGTAGGCAATCACCGGCCCAGGCGGCATACACACGATTGAATTCAGGCCACGACTCGATGCTGGTGATGTACACACGGACCTGTACCAACTGAGCAATAGACGACCCGCTGGCCAGCAGCACTGCCTCGACGTTTGCCAGCGTCTGACGTACTTGCTCGTCGAAGGGGGCGTCGCTGAGTTTCGTGCCGTCTGGCGCAATTGGCAGCTGGCCGGACACGAAGACGAAACCACCGGCAACGGTGCCATGGCTGTAGTGACCGCCTGGGGCGGCGATCGATGATGGGCTTACCCGTTCGGGATGAACACTCACGCGGTCATACCGCCATCAACGATGAACTCTGACCCGGTCGAATAGCTGGACTCATCAGATGCCAAGAACAACACAAGTCGAGCTACTTCGATGGCCTCAGCTTCGCGCCCAAGTGGGATCCGTGATTTCACGGCGTCACGCACGCCGAGTTGATCAAGCGTGACCAACATGTCGGTGTTGATAATTCCGGGATGAACCGAGTTGACGCGAATCCCATGTGGCGCAAGTTCTTTGGCTGCTGATTTTGTGATGCCCCGCACGGCAAACTTTGAGGCGTTGTATGCGCTGAATGCGGGGGA
>JANMEI010000749.1:0-3900 GCA_031376865.1 Acidimicrobiia bacterium
TCGGTGCCCGTGTCATCGGTCGTTTGGTGCCGCTCGAAACTCGCCTCGGATCTGGCGAGACTGTCGAGATCATTGTGTCGAAGGTCGACACGGCCCAGCCATCGCGAGATTGGCTCAACATCGTCACGACGCCAAGGGCCCTCGCAAAAATCAAACAGTGGTTCTCCAAAGAACGCCGCGAAGATTCGCTGGAGTCAGGCCGAGACGAGTTAGTACGTGCACTGAGGAAAGATGGTCT
The DNA here is from genome assembly GCA_031376865.1 of Acidimicrobiia bacterium. Taxonomy (GTDB): domain Bacteria; phylum Actinomycetota; class Acidimicrobiia; order Acidimicrobiales; family JANYDT01; genus JANNBN01. The sequence continues at coordinate 239 of JANMEI010000749.1, forward strand.
CCCAACTCAAAAGGTGATCGGTGGGGCAGCCCTCGAATCGGTTTCGACCGAGTTGGGTTTCCCCGATCTCGCCTCGCTGTTTGTGGCAATCGGTGAGGGTCATGCCAGCTCAACGGGTATCTCCCAACGGGTGGCGCGGGCGCTACGTGGAGGTGAACTCGAAGAGCAATTACCTGCCGAACCCACTCGCACGAAGCCATCTCGTGAACGCCGTCGTAACCGTTCTCGCGAAAGTGTTGGTGTGCATGTCGAGGGCCTCGACGATGTGATGGTTCGGTTGTCGCGCTGTTGCACCCCGGTGCCCGGCGACGAGATTGTTGGGTTCGTGACGCGGGGTCGAGGTGTCTCGGTACACCGGTCCGATTGTGCCAACTCGAACTCGCTCAAAGCCGGCGCCGGTGGACGCATGATCGAAGTCGAATGGGACGGCTCGTCAACCAACAAGCAACAGCGGGCATTCGTCGTGTCGATCATGGTCGAAGCGCTCGACCGTTCACGCTTGTTGGCCGACGTGGCCCGGGTGTTGTCAGACAATCATGTCAACGTGCTCGGGTGCTCCACCCACACCGGCACCGACCGTGTAGCCCGCCAGAAGTTTGACTTCGAGCTGGCCGACCCTAGCCATTTGGAATCGGTGTTGCGCGAGGTTCGAAAAGTGGAGTCGGTGTTTGACAGCTACCGAATCCTGCCCGGCCAAAGCCGGGACTGAGTTCGTTCACTTATGATCAACCACTAGTCCCCGTCGACGAGATGCACCGGGTCACCGGCGAGCGAAACGCTCCAGGTAGTCCGATCCTGCACCACGCCGGTGTCAGAGATGTAGCGGATCTTCCACCAGCCATTGTCGGGCAGCGGTGTCGGCACACCACCGGTGTAGCCGTAGTCGCGAGGGACGTTGACTTCGATCGCCACCATACGGTCGTTGTACTTCGACGGGCTATACCGGCTGTTTAAGTTCCATTGCGGGTACGCCAGTAGGGGGTCCTGGATGGGAACGGCAGTTCCGACCTGCAGGGTATCCGTGGTGAGACGTGTAGCCCAGCCCTCGGCTTTATCTTCAAGCCGGGTGCCGTCGATCTTTTTCAAACCCGGATCCCAGGTGCGATGAGTAAAGACAACCGGGGTCGATGATCCAGGCGGAAGAATCTGGATTTGCTTGGCACCTTCGCCTGGATCCCACAGCAGAATACGAACTCGTTTGCCACGGTAGTCAGAGGCAGGGGCCAACTTGGCGAGGTACATCTCGGCAACCGCGCCAGACTTGTTGGCAAACACGCTCATGGATTCGTCTCCGGCCACGCTGGGGCAGCTGGGCGAGACGACGGTCGAACACAGGGTGAAGGTGCTCCCAACCTTGGCTCGAAGTGCAAATACGTTATGACCGAAACTGTTTGGCTGAGCCTGTTTGGTGAACACTTGGATTCGATACCGACCACCTGGACGACCCGCCGGAATGGTGGTTAGCCCAACCCACGGGTTTGCTCCGACACACGAAGCGTCTTGGCACGACGGGAACGTTGCGGGTGTGCCAATAAGCGACAGGTTGTCGTCCGAGAAATCATCGGGAGTGGTGTCTGGAGCGTAGATCGCAAAGGTGGTTTCGACCTCGGTGCTATTCCACGCAGGATGGGCAGGGCCCGATAGGGCCTTTCGGTCCAACCGGAAATCGGTTGGGTCCTCGCTATTGGGGCTGTACCACGGGTCAAACACTTCAAGCGTGATTGGATCAACGGTTCGAGAGGTGACGGGAGGGCAGGCTCCGTCGACCTCGGTACCCGGACACGGAAGGGTTGCGTAATAGGTGTAACCGGCCGGGTCGTAGTCCGAGTTGATGTGAGCGTTCGATGCATCTGGATGCGGCGTGGAGGAGTGGTTACAGACGTAATCATCAGCATCCTTTTTGCGATTTCCGTCCGATGCTGCGAGGAGACGATCTCCGTCTTCTTTTGCTGTGCAGTTTCCACTCACTGCGAGCCAAAAATCTTGAGTGGTGCCCGTGGGCGTCATGTCTGGAAGGTTGCCGGTTCCGATTGCATTGAGTGCGGAGCCGAGCGAGATCTTTTGAATGTACTCAGCGGCACTTGTCCGCTCGATAACTGGTGCAGCGCGGAACCAACTCGTGAAAAAACCCTGCACGTTTCGATCGGTGACGGTTACTCGCAGTCGGTTGGAGGAGCCCGGTTCGATCGTGGTGGTCACGGTGATGCCGTTGACGCCGTTTTTGATGCCGTTCTTGGCTAACGACTCTTTTGCGATGGCGATCTCGTTGGTTCGGTTGGGGGCTGCGGTCACGCCAGCAAGGGCCGCAGCATCGGTGGCTCGCTGCAAGGTGCTGGAACGGGCGTACCACGATGCAAAGTCAACTGCGATGCCGATGATCATCAACAACACGGTCATGACGAGCGCAGTGACCACTGCGATATAGCCCTTTTCATCGCGTTCTACCCGACGCGGGCGACGGCCGATGACGCGTACCCGAGGTGTTGTCGAACTCATTCGCCTTCTCCTGTAGTTGCTTCAATCGCGAACACCGTCGTGTACTTCATTTCTTTCGACGGGATTACCCCGGTCAATGTCTTGTAGTCGGTACTAATATGCACACCTACAAGATCGACCGGGCCAGCCGTCCAGTCCTTACGAGTGTTAGGTGCCCAGTTGGCATCGGCTGAGGTGAGGGTGCCGTTGCCAAAGGCAGACTGCGGCCGAGCGAAGTCGGCTGGGTAGTACACGTTGCACAAACCGAGTACCCCCCGTCCAAGTGTTTGCGCCGACGTGATGCAGGCGGCAGGTGGATCATCGACGGTGGTGGTTCCTTTGAACACGATGACGTAGTTGATTTTGCTGACCGACGCACGCATCCGGGTTTTTACTTCACGCAAGATTTGGAAATCTGCATCGGGAACTGCTCCGGCGACACTGCCAACTCGCGCTGCCTCTCGAGTACCGGAGTGGATCCCATTCCAATTTAAAAACGCAGGGCCGAGCTCAATGATGCCAACGATGATCAGCAGAAACAGCGGGGTCACGAGCACTGCCTCAACAACAGCAGCGCCGCGCTCAGCGGTTCGTTTCGACCAAGCGGCTGCGATCAGATTGCGCATCAGAATCCACCGCCCCGGCGAACCGTGGTCGGCGGTGTAGGCGGGGGAGTCGCTGGTGGAGTGGCGGGTGGCGTAGCCGGTGGTGTCGCTGGCGGGGTGGCGGGTGGTGTGGCGGGTGGGGTCGCTGGAGGCGTTGCGGGTGGCGTTGCCGGAGGTGTCACCGGGGTGGTGTCGGCCGGCGGCGTCGTTGGTGGCGTGATCGGAGTGGTGTCCAGCGGATCGGTTGGGATTGGCGCAATGGTGGTGTCGAAAATCGTCGGAGGTACGGCACCACTTGGAGGCGGAGCAGGACGGGTTCGGTCTTCGGGGGTCGGAAGTGGCTCCAAACGGAAGACCGCGAAGTTGGACAGCGAACGCCCGGGGCCAAACAGTCCAGTCACGTAGTTGTGGCGGAGTTGGACAAACACGCCGAGGTGATCGGCGCTGAGTCCCGTGCGGCTTCGTCCGCACGCCGACCAAAACTCCGATGGATTAGACGGTGCTGGCCGAGTAGCTGGAGCAGGCGGATTGGCCCGGCAGGTGAATTCCGAGCGGCTCTTGGTGAGCCAGGTTTTGTCGTAC
>JANMEI010000758.1:0-6064 GCA_031376865.1 Acidimicrobiia bacterium
CAGGTCAAACCCCGAAGCGACTTTCCTTCAGTCCCGCCCGATGCCACGGCGTGGCGGGTGCAACATGGCGACCGACTGTTGGCCATTTACGAGCCGTTCCGCGAGGCCGATTCGAAGCCTTCCGTTGTCCTCAACCGCGACAACTAACGTCTCAACTGTGCAGGTCATCACCGATCCAACCGCATGCGCGGCCAGCTGGTCCACCGAACCCGGTTCTCAACCAGGGGCGGTAGTCACTATTGGCGCGTACGACGGTGTCCATTTAGGACATCAAGCCGTCATTGCCGAGGTTCGACGACTCGCCGCCGAGCAGGGTGTGCGCAGCGCAGTGGTTACCTTCGACCGGCACCCGGCCAGCGTGGTTCGACCCGTTAGTGCCCCAAAACTGCTGACGACGTTAGATCAAAAGCTTGAGCTGCTCGAAGCCACTGGTGTCGATGTCACCGTGGTGGTTCCGTTTGATCTGGCCCGGTCTACCGAAACTGCCGAGGACTTCGTCAACGAGGTGATCGTTGGTTGCCTTAATGCCACGGCTGTGGTGGTGGGATCTGATTTTCACTTTGGTAAAGGCCGCCGAGGAAACGTGACACTGCTCCACGAGATGGGCATAGCTAACGGGTTTGTCGTCACCGGCCTCGAGCTGATCAGTGTGCCTGGCGTGAGCGGCAAAGTCAGTAGCACTGAGATTCGTCGATTGGTATCGGTGGGTGATATTCACGGTGCGGCAACGCTGCTGGGCCGTGACTACGAGCTTCGCGGTGTGGTGATCGATGGTGACAAGCGGGGCCGCACGATTGGTTTTCCAACCGCCAACGTTGGCCTGAGCGACGAAGCGTGCCTTCCGGCCGATGGTATCTACGCTTGTTGGTATGCACGGCCTGACGGAACCTGGCTGCCCGCAGCGGTCAATCTCGGTCGTCGGCCAACGTTTTATGACAACCAGAACTACTCGCTGCTTGAAGCATTCTTGATCGATTTCCAGGGCGATCTCTACGGCGAAGCCGCTCGCATCCGTTTCGTGGAGCGGCTTCGACCTGAGGCAAAGTTCGATTCGCTCGACGCGCTCGTCAGTCAAATGAACAGCGATGTTGATCGTGCTCGTTCAATCCTGCTGGGTGCGTAGGAACGTTACCTGTTCATCGTTCCGGCGGCGTCTTCATCTCGAATCGTGAGAGATAACAAACCGGCGAGAGCTGTCAACGCAGCAGCGGCGAAAAACGCCCAATGGAATCCTGACGTGAATCCGTTAACCAACCCGGCAGGAATGGGTCCCCGCGGAAACTCCTGAGGAATGTTGGACAGCAGCACCGTCGACAGCAGGGCAACGCCAGTTGCCGCGCCAAGTTGTCGTTGCGTGGAGAAGATCGCACTGGCCCGAGCCGTGTCGGCGACTGAGATGCGTGCATATGAAGCAGCTTGCAGCGGGATGAAGCTGTACGCCAGGAACAGGCCGCGAGCAAACATGATGAGCCGAATCAGCCAGAGGTTGGTGTCAACAGTGATGAGGACGAACGGCAACGTTGCAACGGCCAATCCAAAATAGGAGAACGCCAACATCTTTCGGGGTCCCAATTTTGGATACGCCTTGGCCGCAAAACGAGCCATCACGATGACCCCGATGGCTTGAGGGAATGTGGCGAGTCCGCTTTGCAGGGCGCTCAACCCAGCTACGCGCTGGAGGAACTGCGGGAGGATAAACACGATGCCCAAAAACGCCATCGTGGACACGTAACTAATGGCGTTGGTGGTTCGAAAGAGACGTTCGCGTAGCAGTTTCAGATCGAGCATGGGGGTGGCGGTTCGAAACGACCACATCACCAACCCAGTCAGGGTGACGACCGCAATCGCCAGTGCCGCCAAGATTCGCCCCGATAGCCAACCGTCTTCGGATCCTCGTTCCAGAAAGAACACCGCAGCCGGAAACCCGAGGGCTGCGAGCACAAATCCGCGGATGTCCAACGGGCGCCGCTCGGTTGGCTTGTCATTTTTCAAACCGAAGATCGCTATGGTCAACGCCAAAATGCCGACGGGAAGATTGACGCCAAAGATCCATCTCCAGCCGACTTTGTCGGTTAAGAATCCGCCAATCACCGGCCCGCTGGCAGGTGCCAGCACCGTTGGGATGGTCAAGATGCCTGAAGCTTTTGCCCGTTCGGCAGGCGGAAACGCCCGGAACAGCAAGGTGGTTCCCGTCGGGGTGAGCATTCCACCCCCGATTCCTTGCAGGACCCGGAACCCAATGAGCTGTTCCAGGTTTTTGGACTGCGAACACAACAGCGACGCCAAGATGAACATGCCAAGCGCACATACAAACGTCTTCTTGGTACCAAATCGATCTCCCACCCAGCCCGATATCGGAATCCACACTGCCAGGCTGAGCGAGTAACCCAACACAATCCAGGTGGTGGTGCCGACGCTGGTGTCAAATTCGCCAGCGATCTTGACCAGCGAGACGTTGACGATCGTGATGTCGAGGATGTCGATGAAGAGGGCCAACACAAACGCCGTTGCTACAACCCATTTGTACTGGAACCTGTCAAAAAACACTTACGAGACCTTAGTGGACCATCGCTGTTTTTCCGTTACTGGGTTGCGGTTATTGGGTTGCGGTCTTGCCGCGGCCGTATCGGACATCGGACCGAAACGATGGTCCCATGAAGGGTTCGCCCACTTTGCGGGCGAAGCGCCACTGGAGCGAAATCCTGATTCCGACGCCAGTTGCTGCTCGCAAGTAAGGAACGGAGTGTTCCCAATCGGCCTGGCATCGACCGCCCATGACAAGGAGGTCGCCAGAAGAAGGAGCGAAATCGTGTTGCACGCTTTCTTGAGCACCTGCCGTGTGGAGCTGGTCGCCGAATCGAGCTGTACGCGCACGTACCAACCAGGGACGTTGCGCGCCGAGGGTGAGCACCGCGATGATCGTGTCGTCGAGCCAGCGCATGTCTGTGTCTCGATGAAACCCCTGTCCGTCGAGGTTGTCTCGGTATTGGATCATCGAGAAACCTTCGAACTCGCACCGGTACCGTCGTTGAATGGTTCGGGTGACATCGGCAAGGAGCGGGTGGGGGAGCGGGCGTCCTCGCCGCCACCCGGCGCTGAGCCGCTTTTCTTCGACAGTCTTTTCGTAGCGAAAGAGTTGGGTGCTGTTCCACTGAACGGTATCCCGAAGATGTTCAAACAACTCGGTGGGTTGGTCGAGCCAACCGCGAGTGACGTCGACCCAACTGTGGTCGTCCAATGATGTGCGTTCGGTAGCCGCTGCGCTGTTCAGATTGGTAGGCGAGTTGGCAGGGTCCACACGGATAGCTTGCCAAGCTTGATGCTGGTACGGTGCCACTTATGAGCGCTGAAGTAGTTTCTCGACTAACCAATCTTGTCAACGGCTTTGATGCCCGGGTGCAATCGGCGTCAGCCGACTCGTGGACCAATCAGTCACCGTGTTCGGAATGGACTGCCCGAGGTGTGGTGGAACATGTATTGGGTAACGCCCGGCGCATTACGGCGGGGCTGACCGGGTCTGCATCCGCCACGTTGTCAGACGATGAAGACATCGTGACGGCTTGGAATAGTACGCGTACGGCCTTTTTGGATACGGTCAGCACCGCAGACCTGTCAACCGAAATGCCTGGGCCGATGGGTCCGATGCGAGCTGATGACATGTTGGGCCGGTTTATCTGCAATGACTTCTTGGTGCATACCTGGTATCTTGCTCGGGCAACCGGTGGCGATGAGCAACTCGACGCTGATGCAGTGGCCGGTGCGTACGCAGGCCTCAAGCCGATGGATGCGATGTTGCGTGGCCGAGGTGTGTTTGGAGACAAACTTGAGGCACCAGCCGGTGCGGACCTGCAAACGGAATACTTGATGTTCCTCGGTCGCCAAGTCTGACCGGTTCTTGAACCGAAATAGTAGGCAAAGTCGCTCTCAGAGCGACTTTGCCCACAGTAACTCCGCCAACGAGCGACCTCCTGCGCAATTGCGTGTGATTACCCCAGCAGGTCCCATTTGTTGCCGCACAAATCCTCGAAGACCGCGACGGTGCCGTATGGCATCGTGCGCGGTGGCGACGTGATGGTGACGCCTGCAGCTTGTAAGCGCGCGTATGTTTCGTCGAAATCATCGACGCGGAGAAAGAACCCGACTCGGCCGGCTGTTTGATTTCCGATTGCTGTGCTTTGGGCATCACCGTCAGCCTTGGCAAGCAACAACCCTGTTTCGGCTAGAGGCGGCCGCACCACCACCCACCGCTTGGGGCGACCATCGTTAGTCTCCGACGGGGTGTCTTCGGCAAGTTCGAACCCCAGCACCTTTGTATAGAAGGCAATTGCCTCGTCGTAGTCCGCAACGACGATGGTGACCAGCGCAACAAAGCTCATGTCAGAAGGGTACCGGAGCGCTGCTAATCTCTCCAGGCCTTGTGCTGCGCCCTCGGGTGGCCCTGGTACCCCGCCGTTGGCGTGGTTTTACTCGCCGAGTGGAGGTCATCATGAGCAACAGCGTCGGTATCGACAAAGCAGCGATAATTGCCCAATATCGCACCCACGAGAAGGATTCCGGTTCAGCCGAGGTCCAAATCGCCATTGTGACTGCCCGTATCAACCATCTGAATGAGCATCTCAAGACCAACAAGCACGATCACCACACCCGCCGCGGCTTGCTGATGTTGGTCGGTCGCCGCCGTCGTCTGCTCGATTATGTGAAGAACATCGATGTTGAGCGTTACCGTGCGTTGCTTGTCACGCATGGTTTGCGTCGCTGATCAAGCACGAGCGAAGCGAGCGCGTAGGGTCAGGACCCGATGGTGCGTCGCTGATCAAACAAGGGTTTCAAACAGTCGGCGTCCTTCGGGGCGCCTTTTGCTTTGCCGGACACGAAAGTCCCCTCCAACTGGCACATAATTCCGCAACCAGCACAGAGTCTGCGCTAGTTGCGGAATTATGTGCCAGGTCGATAATCAGGCCCCAACCTCGATGCGGTCTGGCTGACCCGCCAATTCGGAGTACTATACGAATCGGCTCTTGTGATTTCGCTTAGCAATCCACCCTTCCTCAAGTTGACTGGGTGAAACTAGCGATGAACCAAGAATCACCTCAAAACCGGGGTTCAGTAGAGGACCGGTTGTCAGTGGTGGAAGACCGAAACGCACGCTCCGGGATACGTTCCCTCGCTCATTTCGGCCCGCCACCACTGGGAATCGGCCGCCACGTAAAGACACACGTGGCATGTGAACTCCGCCAAAACACTGATCACGCCAAGTCGGCAGTGATCTAAGGAGTTACATATGGCAGATGCCAAAAAGGTAACCAGCAAAGTTGCTGGCACCACCAAGACCCTTTCGTTCGAGACCGGCAAACTTGCTCAGCAGAGCCAGGGCGCAGTCGTAGCCTCGATCGGCAACACCACCGTGTTAGCCACCGCCAACGCCGCCAAAGGTGTGCGCGACGGTATCGATTTCTTCCCGCTCACCGTTGACGTTGAAGAGCGCGCCTATGCCGCTGGCAAAGTCCCCGGATCGTTCTTCCGCCGTGAAGGTCGCCCATCAGACAACGCCATCCTCACCTGCCGATTGACTGACCGCCCATTGCGTCCGTCATTCCCAGACGGATTCCGTAACGAAACCCAGATCGTGATCACCGTCCTTGGTGCCGATCAGGAAAACCCACACGACGTGCTCTCTATCAATGCCGCTTCCGCCGCGCTGATGATCTCTGGCATTCCGTTTGATGGCCCCATCGGTGCTGTCCGCATTGCGTACAACCAAGACGGCGAATGGGTTCCGCACCCAACGTTTGTTGAGGGCGAAGAGTCCACGTTCGAACTCGTTGTTGCTGGGCGTCAAATCACTGGCGGCGACATCGCCATCATGATGGTCGAAGCAGGCGGCACCGAAAAGTCGTGGCAGTACTACGAAGACGGCGCCCCAAAAGTGACCGAAGAAGTCATCGCCGATGGTCTCGAAGCATGCAAGACCTGGATCAAAGAATCCATTGCATTGCAGATGAAGTTGGTCAAGGCCGCTGGTAAGCGTGAGCCACTGAAGTGGACCCCGGTCCTCGACTACGGC
>JANMEI010000761.1:0-6653 GCA_031376865.1 Acidimicrobiia bacterium
CTGCAGCCGAGAATCTCGGTGTTGGTGAACCACAGATCGACTCCAGCCTGCCCATAGAAGATCCCACTGTCGTTGCGGCACAACGAGATGAGTACCTCGACTCGTTGCGTCGCCTCCAGGCTGATTTCGACAACTACCGCAAACGTGTGCAGCGTGATCAGGAAATGGCCGCAGACCGAGCATCTGAAAAGCTCATTGAATCAATGGTGCCGGTCCTCGACACGTTCGAGTTGGCGCTCTCACACGAAGCCGATCCCAACGCGTCGCCGTTGGCCAAGATGCACGACCAGTTGCTGACGGCGTTGGAAGGTCAAGGCCTTGAACGGTTAGCCCCATTGGGGTTGGCGTTTGATCCCAACGACGCCGAAGCGGTGATGACCGAACCAGCTGAAGACGGCGATGCGGGCCCGGTGGTCTCTGAGGTGTTGCGCGCTGGTTACCGATGGCGTGGCCGCGTCATGCGCGCGGCCATGGTCAAAGTTCGTGGCTGAGAGCCGAGATGGCTCCGCAGCCAGAGTGGTTTGACCACGACTATTACAAAGCTCTTGGGGTCGCTCAAGGGGCTTCGGATAAGGACATCACCAAGGCTTATCGTAAGTTGGCCAAGGAGAACCATCCAGATCACAATCCGGGCCGAGAAGATCGGTTCAAAGAAATCAACGCCGCGTACCAAGTACTTGGCGACGAGAAAACGCGAAAAGAGTACGACGAAGTTCGTCGGTTAGGTCCGAACGCATTTGGGATGGGACGCGGCGGTACTGCCCCAGGTGGCACCGAGTTCAGTGACCTGTTCGCCAACATGTTTGGCCAGGGAGCTGGCAGTCAACCCAATCGGCGTGCCCGTGCCCCGCGCCGCGGGGCCGACATGGAGACGTCGATTGCAATCTCGTTTCATGATGCCGTCGCTGGTGTGGTGACCAAAGTCGATCTGTTGGGTGACGGCCCCTGCCTGACATGCGATGCAACGGGTTGTGCGCCCGGAACCCGGCCATCGCTGTGTACGGGTTGCGCAGGTCGCGGTTCGACCGAAGTGAACCAAGGCTTCTTTGCGTTTAGTCAGCCCTGCGCAACTTGTTCGGGCACGGGCATGAAGATCGATCACCCTTGTCCCGTTTGCCATGGAACCGGCAATGACCGAAAGCGACGCACGGTGAGTATCCGCATTCCCGCTGGTGTCGAAAATGGTCAGCGCATTCGTCTCAAGGGTCGAGGTGGCCCCGGTCATAACGGTGGTGCAGCGGGCGATCTGATGGTGATGGTTGAGGTCGGTCGTCATGCGCTGTTCGGTCGTAAGGGTCCAGATCTCACGATTACCGTTCCCGTGACGTTTGCCGAAGCCGCTTTGGGTGCTGCGATTACGGTTCCGACGTTGCACAGCAGCGTTGGCGTGAAGGTTCCTGCCGGAAGTAGATCTGGTCGAGTACTGCGTTTGAAAGGACGTGGTGCCGAGACGAAGGGGACCGCAGGTGACTTGCTGGTGACAATCGAAGTCAATGTACCGACCGACCTCAATACCGAGCAGCAAGTGGCCCTTGAGGCATACGCTGCTGCTACCGATGCTGCTGCGTTGCGGTCGCATCTTGGTGTTTGAGATGGGCGCCGGAGAAGAGAGGTAGCGAGGTGACACAGCCACGAGACGATGACGCACGAGCAACGTTTACACGCGCCGTCTACGTCATTTCTGTTGCCGCTGAGTTAGCGGGGATGCATCCCCAGACGCTACGAATATATGAACGCAAAGGATTGGTCGATCCATCTCGAACCGGTGGTGGGTCGCGTCGCTATTCGCAGTTGGATATCGCCCGGCTGCATCGCATTGCCGAGCTCACCAACGCTGGGATGAATCTTGAAGGTGTTCGCCGCGTGATCGAACTCGAAGACGAGGTTGCGGCTTTGCAAGCCGAGTTGGGTGAAACGCGTGCAGCGCTGTCGCGTGCCGTCGAAGAGACTCGTCGTGAGTTTCGTCGTGAGTTGGTGCCGGTGTCCAACCTGCCGGTACGCACGAGCTTCCGCCGTTCATGAACTGGGCCGCAAAAGCCGGGTTGCGTGAACAACCCGGCAAGAAGTTCGGCCGAAGGTCGGCGGAGTGAGTTTGACGATTTAGTTAAAGGACACTCGATCGAGGTTGACGACGTAGTCGTTGTTCTTCAGTCGGGAGAACACCACCTTGTTGGCACCGGCTTGCAAGGCAACTCCGGTAATCGTCACTGTCTCGGGTGCAATCGATGAGACGGTGAACACTCGGGCAGTGCCGTTCACGGAAACGGTCCTTGTTGCCACTCCATACGGCGCGGTGGCCAGCAACGTCAAGGTGTAAGTTCCGCTGGAGGGTGCGATGAACTCGAAACTGGCAGTACCTGAATAGTCCCACGCACCAACTTCTTTGCCTCCGGATGCTGACGGTAAGTTTTCCACTTCTATCGGACCGGACAAGGTTGAACACTCAGCTTCGATCGTTGGCCAAGTTGACCCGCAACCCCGATTGCTTGGCGAAGGCGTAGGCGGGGGCGGAGGTGTTGGTGCCGCCGAGATAGGCGTGGTTGGTGCTGCAGGCGTTGTGGCGGCTGGTGCCGGGATCGTTGGAGCTGCCAACGTTGACGCGACGGTTGTTGTTGGTGGAGAAGTGATGCCGGCCGTCGCAGTTGTAGGCGCGCCTACGGTTGGGCTGGTGGGGCTGGTGGGGCTGGTTGTGACCGGTGGAGTCGTTGCGGCAATTGTTGGCTTGGCTACCGTTGTCGGTTTTGCCACCGTTGTTGGTTTTGCGGTCACTGTTGGCTTGGCCAGTTCGGTGGATGCTCCCGACTGGATGCTGACGAACTTTGAGTCGTACTGAACCTGGACCGGTGCTGCTGGATCCCAGTTTCCGAGGCCAGCGTTGTTTCCCCTGGCACCGAGGGATGCGCCAGCGGGGGTGCCGCACGTAGATGGGAAGTAGCCGAATGAGTTGTTGGCCCACGATCCCAAGGTTTGGGCATCAACTGCTCCACCGGAGAATGCGCCAGCTCCTGCGGAAGGACACAGTCGTACGAACTTGTTGTTTGTCCAACTCAGATTGGCAGCGGGAGTCGACGCGGCTCCAACCGTGTTGATGACTGAATATGCAGTTGGCGATGAGTCGATGAAGACGTTGTCGGCCAGTGTCGAGTTGTTGAATTGTTTGACGTAGTGCGGGCAGGGCAAGCCCTCCTGGGGAGCGCTGATCGGCATGGACACTCCGTCGAAATTGCAGTGTCCCTGTCCTTTGCTGGCCAGCATGGCATCTACGTCGTTGTACATAATCACCGGTCCGTAGTTGGCGCTCATCGTTGATGTTCGAACAACGTTGTCCTTGATGACATGGCCGTGACCGGTTAGCACCAACGTGCCATCGTCGATCTGGTTTCCGACCACCCAATTGTTGTCTGAGATGCGCAAGGTGATCTTGCCGGTTTGTAGGTAGTTATATGAAGTGTAGATACAGCTCCCCTTGTTTCCAATCGTGTAAGGGCTACCGTCCCAATTCAATATGGTGTTGAACTGGATAAACGTGTTGGTGCATTCGTTAGCGAATCCGCCACCAATTTTGATTGCTTCCGTCTCTCCTAAGGTACCGCTGGCAATCACAATATCGGGCGGTCCGTTCAAGGTATTCCAACCGATCACGTTGCCGACCACGCCGTGACCTTGACTGTAGAAGCCGTTAGTACTTTTCTCGACCGTGTTGCCTTCAATGCGATTGAATCGATCGACCATCGTGGGGCGCAATGTATTCCACCAATAGGATTTTGTCGTGTCCGCCTGAGCAAGGACGAGGGGACAGCAACTCATCGACTCTCTGTCTCCCGCGCCGCTCAACCATCGATTGCCCCAGACGCGTTGCTTGTATCCATCGATCTCAACGGTGGACGAAAGTGTGTTGGCGCCAAACTTCATGCCAACCAAGTTGACGAAACGCCCGTTCATGTAAATGCATGGCTTCGTTCCTGATGACCGTTGTCCGCCGCAGTTATCGAACGTCGCCCCGTTGGCTGCGTTGGCCATGCCGGAGTACGCCGCGGGGCGAACCGTGATCTGGCAGGCCTCGTTGGCTTGGTTGGAAATGGTGATCGGCTCGGAGTAGCTACCGGTAGCAAGTTCGACAATGTCACCTGGTTGGGCGAGGTTAATGACTGCTTGGGCCGTGCTCGCCGTTGCCGGTCTCACTTGCCCGCCACAAGTGGGGCTGAGCGGTGGCGTCGTGAGTAGTCCAATATTTGACTCAGCGCCTGGAGTGATCAACGAGCTGGCATTTTGGGCGGTTGATTGTGTGGTGCCAACAAGAGCAACCAATGCGATTGAGAGCATGGAAATCGAAATGAGGAATGCAAAATAGCCTTTGAATTTCATATCGTGCGACCTTTCGTTTATTCGATGCAGGAGGCATCGAAAGTCCGAGTGAGTGCGTGAACATGTAAGAAGTCACGCGTTCGGAGGTACAGCGTTGGTGGTGGCTGTGTTTGGAGGGGCGCGAATCAGCGCATGGAAAATTGAACAAACAGTGAATTTTGTTTCCAGATACGCCAGCGGCTTCTTGTAGATGCTCGCCGCCGGTGTCAGTTGGAAGGACTGTTGCTTTGGCCTAGATCGGCAGATGTAGTGCCGGCCGAAGCAGGCGTGAATTAACAGAAGGGTTCAGATGCAAGATCGTCTCCATTCGTGAACCATCTAGAAGATGGGCGGCCATCCGGAGAAAGGATTCAACACAGAGCAGGTGCTCTGTGGAAGTGTCGATCATGACCGTAAGGTGACCTTACAAATGGATCTTTTGAATTTCAACGACCAATTTGAGTTGTGACTCAATACGCGCGCAATATCAACGTAGATGTCACTCGTTTGATACTGAAGCGAAACGAAATGTGTGCATACGAGCTGAACTTGGGTTCAGCTAGCGACAACTGAACCACCGTTCATTTGTTGACGCTGGCCTTTTTTGGTGTCGTCTTCTTTGGAGCAGGCTTCTTGGCAGCCGGTTTCTTTGATCCGCTGGTGTTGAGGGCGAGCTGCGAGGGTGGTGGTACCGGGGTCCCAGTCGGTTCATCGGAGGTCAACCACACCCGTCCGATAGTGAAGCACCGTGGGGCTCGATCGTCGTTGGGATTGATGCGGAAGTGCGTCACTTTGCCTTTCCACGGGGCCCCCGTGGCTACGCCCTTACCTGGCTCGATACCCTGAAACTCTGCATACGGACTGTTGAGTTTCACCTGCACTACGTTTTCGTTCGGGTACAAATGAATCGCCATCGTTGGATGGCGCTTCCCATCCGGTGAGTACCAAAACACTCGGGCGAACTGACCACCGCCGGGTACCGGCCTCGCTGAGAACGAACCTGGATAGCTGTATTCAAATGTCAACGTGGTGAATCGGTCAGCATCGATTGGGCCGCCGGGCAGATTGAAGACCAAACCTGGAAACTTGGTGGTGTTGGTCCCCAAGCTGCATCCTGAAAATACGTTGTTGGCGATGGTGGAACCAGGCTGCAAGTTGACCCGCTCAATGACGTCGGTAGCGGAATCCATGTCCCACGGGTTGCCGTATGCGGTTGCGTAGTCAAGCTTGTCGGTAGGGCGAATGTCAATCGTAGGCCCACCTACAATTTCGCTAATAGGTGACCCATCGGCAGGGGCCAAGCGAATCCAATCGATATCGAAGTGACCGGTGGTGGTGCCAACAAAGCGCAATCCGAGCATGTCTCCTGACCAGGGCAGGGTCAGGGATGGAACCGTTCCGTCGGGACCAAGATTGAGTTCGTAGGTGTTCCAGCCAGCACGAGCGAAGAAGGCTTGGCCACCGGCACAGCTTGAGTTGGCGGCGCGGCAGTTGAACCACCGAAGACCGACGGGTGCACCCTCTGGAGCATTCATACGTATCACCAATCGTTTGTAGTGATCTGCATTGATTGGGGCGCGTCCGCCCTCTCGTCCGTGCGGAATGCCGGTCGGGAAGCCTGGCCATACCGGGTCAAACTGGAACGCGCCGGATGCGTCAAAGTGAAGTTGTCCATCAGAAATGGATTTGTTGGTCCCACCCACGAACATTGCTTCGTCGGTGTTGAGCACGAGATCTTCGGTGTTGCTGAAGTCCATCGGGTCGCCAAACGCGGAGACGAAGTAGTCGGCCCCCAATGTGCTGGGGGTCTCCGCGTTCAACGTCGGTGGTGCGATGGTGACGGCCAGGGCACTGCACGCAGCAAAAATGCTCACGGCAATTGAGCGTCGGAAGGTGAATTTCATACGAGTATCCGTATCGGTAGAGCGGAGGCATGTCTAAAGGCCCGATTGGGCCCTCAATCTTGAGGTGAGCTTCAGAAGACACCACTTCATGCCGATGACATGGAAGCATCAATGTGGCGCTCATTTGAGCGTTCAACACCAATAACTCTGTCCGTCTTGTGCCTCCATGACTATTCTCTCCCATCTTTCCCGCCAACTGATCCGCTCGTTGTTCGCCGCGACATGTGCTGCTGTGACATTGAGTGGTTGCACCGGTTCTGCGCGCAGCCCGGGGGTGGGGAGTGATACGACCATCGTGTTGTCACCGGAATCAACGGAATCTACGCCGAGTTCCTCTGCTGCGGTTCCCACGTCACGCGCGGCCGGGCCGACTACCATCCGAGTGCCTGCCGATCAACCTACGGT
>JANMEI010000788.1:0-2927 GCA_031376865.1 Acidimicrobiia bacterium
GGCAGCTTCGTTGACCCGCTTAGCGATATCGGCCTTGTCCATCTTGCGAAGCTTCAACCCGAAACCAATGTTTTCCGCCACGGTCATATGCGGATACAACGCGTAGGACTGGAACACCATGGCAATGTCGCGGTCCTTTGGCGGAACCTCATTGACTCGACGGTCGCCGATGCGAAGCTCGCCACCGGTGATGTCTTCCAACCCGGCAACCATGCGCAAAGCGGTGGTCTTGCCACAGCCAGACGGACCTACCAAAACGAGAAATTCACCATCCTCGATCCGCAAGTTGAGATCTTTGACGGCCTGGAAGCCGTTGTCGTAGGTCTTGTCGATATGTTCAAGCTCGACTGAAGCCATTGGAAACACTCCATCTGGTCGAGTGGCTCACTCATCGTCCGTCACCGCCACCCGAAGTGTGACGAACTGCACAGCAGGATAGCGGAGTGAGAGACGTCACACCACGGCGAACTTGAGTTGTGGAAAACTCGCTGAAAATCAGCGCTTGGTAGCCACTCGCACCGGTGCCGGTTGCGTGCGGCCGCCTGCACCCCACAGCATGAGGCCGAGCCCAACCATCAGGAACGACAACGCGAACAACTGAATGTCGTTGGCACCGGTGAAGGCGATATCGCCCTCAACGTTTGCCTCGGGCGAACGTCGATGGAGCGGCAACCACCACTGCCGCAGTGGTTGGCGGTGCCGTCGTTGGCGCAACGGTCGACGGCGCAACCGTTGATGGACCGGCGGCAGGAGCTGCCGAAGGTGCCACCGTCGTTGGCGGAGCGGTAGTTGGCGCCACGGTCGGCGTCGGAGTAGGAGTTACGGGCTGTGCCACCAACACGGTGACGAAGCCGAAGTCAACGGTCAGGTTTGAACGACCATCAACAACGACGTCGGCCAACTTGTCGGTTTCGCCGGTTGGCTCAACCACACCTGGACCAACGATAACCACGCTCGATCCAATGCCGCCGCCACACACGTTGGCTGCATCGGTGCCGTTGTCGTCTCGGTCGGCGTTGTCTTCGGTTGTTCCCGCTCCATTGGAGGACTGAGTGTTGGTCAACGATGGCGAGTTGGCCTTGTCAACCACCACGACGTATCGACCCGCAGGCACGTTGTCGAAGCGGTAATAGCCGTTGGCGTCGGTCGTCGTCATTGGCACCGGGGTGGTGGTGCAGATTGGATTGCCAGCGGCATCAGCCGGATACAGCTTCATCGACACACCACCAATACCTGGCTCGGTGCCATCTTGGCGGCCGTTACCGACGATGCCACCACCAGCGCCGCTGTCAAGGAACACGCGGTTACCAATCGAATAGCCCGGATAGAACCCAAAGTCGACAGTCAGGTTGGAACGATTGTCATCAACGATGTCGGGCGACTTGTCAGTCTCGCCAACAGGTTCGCTTGCCCCCGGTCCGAGAATAACTACCGGGGATGCGATTCCACCGGCGCACGTGTTGCCTGCCGGAAGCATTGCGTCCTTGCCGTTGTCATCAAGATCAACCGAGTTTTCCGGATCTGTTGAGCCGGGACTTGGTGCCAAACCAGCTAAGGATGGTGAAGCTGGTTTGTCAACTACCACCACATACCGTCCAGCAGGCAAATCATCGAACCGGTAATAGCCGCCTCCGGCGGTCGTTGTGGTGGCCAAAACAGTCGCACAGATTGGAATGCCTGCTGCGTCGGCGGCAAACAGGTTCACCTTGACGCCATCGATCCCAGCTTCGGCACCGTCTTGCTTGCCATTGGCTTCGGTACCCCCATCTGCTCCGTCGTCTAGCCAAACACGGTTTCCGAGCGAATACGACTCGACGAAACCGCCATCAAACGTGTGATTGTTTTGGCCAGCAACGGCAATGGACGTCGCCGGAACGCCAATCACTGCGTCGGATCCGGCCAACATCGCATCGGAATCCACTGAATCTTGACCGTTTGCCAACGCGTCCTTTGTCGTGAGGGCATAGTTCTTCAGCGGAGTCTGCTTAGATGCGCCGGACGCGTTAGGTATGCGCACTTCGTAATCCATGTTTGGAAGGATGCCGCCTGCAACGTTCACACTGTTGAAGTAGTACTGGCCGCCGTTGGCGGTAGTCACCGTTCCAGTGTTCACCTTCACACCGGCCTTCCACAGTTCGACCGCGACACCATCGATTCCAACTTCATCGGCACTCTGAAGACCATCTCGATTGCTATCGATCCACAATCGGTTACCGATTTCGATCGGAGCTTGGTCACACAGCGCTTCGATGTCGCCAAGCCCATTGGCCTTACCAATCTGACCGCTTTGATTGGGGTCACGAAGGGGGAATGTCGCATTTCCAGGAGCACGGGTCACTTGGGTGGGTCCGGTGGTGGTTCCGTCAGCGTCCTGGTGCTTCACATAGCCCTGTTCCCAAACAACTATTGGGTCGAACGTGGTACCGACAATTTCACCGCGTCCAGGAACACGGAGAAGCGCCCCGAGTGCAGTTTCTTGGTGAAACGTTGCGTTGTAATTCTCGCCTGCGTAAAACTCTCCGCCTCCAGGGCCTTGCGAATTTCCAACACCAGAACCCGACCGACCACCACATGACCCATTCGATTCAAGAACCAAAGGTGCGCCGCAAGCGATCAATTGATCGCCAGCGCTGACACCTTCGTAGGGAACAAGACTGGTGCCGGTACTTGCAAGGAGCCCCCATCCAGTTTGATCACCAAACCGATCGCGAACGCCAATAACCACATCGCCTCGGTCATTGACTTGAAGATCAGAAATAGTTGGCTGCGGAGCACTCAGGTTGGGCACAGAGCCGTTGAGTTGCTCGACAAGCGACATCGTGTCACTGGTAATCGTGTCCCAGGCCATGAAGTTGCTGGGTCGGGCGGCCCCACCAAAAAAGCCCAACGTCTTCCCTCGTCCGTAGGTCAGGGGGAAGGTCAACGAA
>JANMEI010000900.1:0-1011 GCA_031376865.1 Acidimicrobiia bacterium
CCGAGCGCAACCAACCCGATTGCTTCCCAACGCAGTTGACGCAAGAAAGTTCCCCACACGCTGTCGTTTGCGCCAAGCGAGTACACCGACGAGGCCGACAGAATAAACACCAAACCAATCACGACCAAAAATCCGGCAACCACGAGCAGACCAATCGCCTCGTTGTTCCACTTGGCCATCGAAGGTTCTCGTGTCACCGGACGTGTTACTGAACGTGTCACTGAACGTGTCACTGAACGTGTTACTGAACGACGGATCGACCTGGCCGTGAGCACTCCACCAACAGGCTCGACGCGCGGTCCCGCTGACTTTACTGACTGTCGCCGCGCCACCGGTGTTGTACGAAGTGGTTCACGCAGCGGTCGAGACGGGCGACCGTTAATCACAGAGGTCATGAGCGTGCTCCTAGGGGCAGGGAGATGAAGTCGGCAAAAAAGACACCGAGACCGGAGAAAACCAAGATCATGGCAATGATCCAGAACCGAATGGTGACCGTTGTTTCCGGCCATCCCTTCAGCTCGAAGTGATGATGAATCGGAGCCATTCGAAAGATGCGTCGTTTGTTAAACAATCGGAATGAACCAACCTGCAAAATGACCGACATGGTCTCGATCACGAACAGGCCGCCGATGATCGGGAGTAGCAGCGGCGTGTAGGTCAGAATCGAAATCGCGCCGAACGCGGATCCAATCGCCAATGACCCAACGTCGCCCATGAAGATTTGCGCAGGAGCAGCGTTCCACCACCAAAACCCGAGACATGCGCCCACCATCGCCGATGCAATAACGGCAAGGTCGAGAGCTTGATCGATCTTGTACACGTTCGGATTCCTAAACATCCAAAAGCACATCAGCGTGTAAGCACCAAATGCATACACTGACGTTCCCGCCGCGAGCCCGTCCATTCCATCGGTGAGGTTGACAGCGTTCGAGAATCCGATCACCACGACGACTGCCAAGATCACGAACAACACAACCGGAATCCGCCAGCCGGGTTGTGAGAGCCGGGTAA
>JANMEI010000923.1:0-3799 GCA_031376865.1 Acidimicrobiia bacterium
CGCTCCGTGGAAATAGGTGGTCATCTCTTTCAACAGCGCACCGCGACCGTCACCAGCCTCTCCGAAAGCTGACAGGTCTCCCCCAGCAAAGAAGGCTTTTCCGGCACCCGTCAGGACAACGCAACGGACCGACGGATCCTCATCGAGGGCAATCGCTACATTCAATAGGTCTTTCGACATCTGAAGATTGAGCGCATTGAACTGTGCCGGACGGTTCAAGGTGATGGTGGCGATTCCACCTTGTTGAACAAGAGCGATCGTCTCGTAAGTCATACACGGACACTATCCGCACTGGTACCCGATTAGACGGTGACACGGAGCCCTTCAAGTCTGTCCTAACGTTTGGGGGTGAGCCTCTCCGATCAATTCCCAGCAGGCGTCCTCACCGGGGACGCAGTATCCGAAATCTTCGCTCTGGCTAAGGCCCAACAGTTTGCGCTTCCAGCAGCCAACTGCACCGGTTCCAACACCATGAACGCTGTGATGGAAACCGCAGCAAAAGTCAACTCGCCCGTCATCATTCAATTTTCACACGGTGGTGGAGCATTCGTTGCTGGTAAAGGCATCGCCGTCAAGGGCGACCAGGCAGCAATTCTTGGATCCATTGCCGGCGCTCAGCACGTCCACACGCTGGCGGCAGCTTACGGGGCCCGTGTCATTTTGCACACCGATCACTGCGCCAAAGACAAGCTCGGTTGGGTTGACGGTTTGCTCGATGCGGGTGAAGCCCATTACAAGGCCAACGGCAAGCCGTTGTTCTCGAGTCATATGTTGGATCTGTCCGAAGAGCCCATCGAGGAAAATCTCGATATCTGCGTTTCGTACCTCACTCGTATGGCCAAGATGGGCATGACGTTGGAGATCGAGCTCGGAATCACCGGCGGAGAAGAAGATGGCGTTGACAACTCCGACAAAGATCAAGCCGACCTGTACTCGAAGCCCGAAGAAGTTGCGTACGCATACGAACGCCTCATGGCCGTCTCAGACCGCTTCACGATCGCTGCTGCTTTCGGCAACGTTCATGGCGTCTACAAGCCAGGAAACGTGAAGCTCACACCCACCATCTTGCGAGATGCTCAAACGCACATCCAAGAAAAGTTCTCCGCTGCTGCTAATCCGGTCAACTTTGTCTTCCACGGCGGTTCCGGTTCAACCGCAGAAGAAATTGCCGAAGCATTGAGTTACGGCGTGGTGAAGATGAACATCGACACCGACCTGCAGTGGGCCCTCTGGGATGGCATCCGCGGATTTGAAGCCGACAAGCACGACTACCTCCAAGGCCAACTCGGCAACCCGGGCGGGGCCGATTCTCCAAACAAGAAGTACTACGACCCTCGGGTTTGGTTGCGTCAAGCAGAGAGCAGCTTCGTCACTCGTCTCGAGCAATCGTTTGCAGAGCTGCACAACACCAACACGCTTGGTTAGGTTGCCTCGTTAGCCAAAGTCGACCGTATGGCTCTGGCCACCGCCTCGCTGGCTAGAGCACGCACTGCATCCACCGGAACTGCTACTTGGTGCTCGCTCGGAACCGAAACGGTAACAATCGCGTCACCATCGGTGCTGAGGTGCGCCGGCCAGATTGCTCGTGAAATTCCGTCATGTCCGCTCTGCGAAACCAGATAGCACGCACGCTTATTAAGCATCGCGTTTGTGGCTACCACTCCAATCGTTGTGTTTTGGCGGGACTGCGACCACGACGATTGTGCCATCGCTTCAACAAGTGCCAACACGTCGTGTTCGTCGTGTCGGGCATCATCCCCGACGACATCACCAACCGGATTGACGACCATCAACGCGCTCACGATCAAGGCCCCACTCCTTACAGTGGCAGAGCCGATACCTCCCGGTTGAATCGCAGCGGCTCCACGCCATTTCGAGCGGGTGGCACCGGTTCCCGCACCTACCAAACCAACTTCATGGTGCATCGCCGCCGAGAGGCAAGCTTCGTATCCGTCCTGTGCTGTTGGTCGCCGCTTCGAAGAACCGACCGCGAGATCGTAGATAACCGCTCCAACCACGATAGGTATGTTGGCAACTCTGGTCGGATACCCCCGCCCATGTTCTTCACACCACAGCATCACTCCGTCAGCCGCCGCAAGACCGTAAGCCGAACCTCCGGCCAACATCACTGCGTCGATGTGCTCAACCAATCGATTTGGATCGAGTACATCAAACTCTCGGGTACCCGGGGCCCCACCCCGCACCTCGCCCGATGCGGTGGCACCGGGCGGGAGCAAGATAACGGTGCATCCGGTTTTGTCCGTTGGCTCAGTCCACTGGCCAACTAACACGCCGGGAACGTCGGTGAGGCGACCGGTTTCCATGCACCCGAGGGTACATGGGTTGCGATCACTGGCTTGAGATTATCGGGCCGAGATCACAGAACGGTGTCGATGATATGGATCACGCCGTTGTTGGTGATGATGTCGGCCTTCAAGATGCCGGCCCTTGAAACGGTGACTCGACCACGGTTGTTGCCGAACACCATGTTGTTACCAGCGAGGTTCTTCACGTCGACTCGCAGCTTGGCGATGTCCGCCGCAGTGTAGCGACCACTTACTACGTGCACCTGCAACTTGGCAGCGAGTGCCGCCTTGTTTTCGGGCTTCAACAGATTGGTGGCAGCGCCTGGCCCCAACAACTCAAACGCCACATTGTCCGGAACAAACATCGTGTACGGTCCAGGTCCTTGCAGGGTGGAAGTCAATCCAGCCGCTTCAACTGCAGCGACAAACGTCGTCAAACCAGACAACTTTGCCTGATCGATCGCAGCAATCGGAGCGGTCGACGGTGCTGGTATCAACACGGTGTCGATGATGTGAATCACAGCATTCGATGCCAGCACGTCTGCTTGACGAACGCCGGCACCGTTCACGGTGACTCGTCCGTCGCGACGGGAGAGCTCAAGATCCTGGCCCGTAAGTGCCTTTACTTTTCCACCCGGAGCACGCTGCAGGTCACCAGCCGACAATCGACCCGGCACTACGTGCAAGCTCAGAATCGCTGCGAGACGAGCCTTGTTAGCTGGCTTGAGTAGGTCGTCGACCGTGCTTTTGCCGAGCAACTCAAACGAGATATTGTCCGGAGCGAAGATTGTGTATGGCCCACCGGTTCGCAACGTTTCGGTGAGACCGGCAGCATCGATGGCTGCAGCAAGCGTGGACAGTGACTTGGTGGTCTTAAGCTGATCAATCACGTTGACCGACGACGTTCCCAACGGAATCGTTGTCGTCACCGTGGTTGCTGTTTGAGCATGAGCTGATGGGGCAGCGAGACCGAGTGCGAGACCAGCCGTCAGAACGATCGCTGCGGCGGATCCGAGTACAGGGGACTTCTTCATTGGGAGGTTTTCCTTCAAGACTTTCGTAGTGCAGATGTTGCAGCTTCGATGTAGTCATTTTCAGGAAACTTGCGATCTGATCCCACGCCCACACGGTTGATTGAGAGCACGACTCTTGGTTGATTCGAGTTCCCTCTTGAGGTGGAACCGGCCCTGACGCTGCAAGGCGAACGTGGAGCGTCACGCGCGTTTGTGGAACGGGAGCGACGTTTTTACACGTTCGCGAAGGTGCGTGAAACTCCACAACGCAGATCGGAACTCATACTTCTGGCTGAGTCGCCCTCCCCCACATGGCGGACTCAACCCTGGCTGAGCACTCGGTGGTCACCCATCTGTTTCCTGGGTTGCAGCAATCAAGCGAAACAACACATCACCCTCGTCGTAGCTGGCTAACAACTGCGACATCGTGGCTGCTTCGTTCGGGGGCACTTCACTCAATCCCACCCGGCGCGCCACGCT
>JANMEI010000927.1:0-3219 GCA_031376865.1 Acidimicrobiia bacterium
GCTGCACGGGCAACCGTCACCGACATGATCGAAGACCTCAAAACCTCGTGGACCGATCAACAACGTTTTCCCAGTGTGGAAATCGTCACGAAAATCGGATCCGCAGCGGAAGAGCTGTTGCAGTTTGTAGGCCCGAACGACCTCTTGGTGGTCGGCGCTCGAGGACGCAAAGGTCTCGCCGGATTGATTCTCGGCTCGGTGGCCACCAAGGTGGCCCATTTAGCGATTCATCCGTATGTCGTGGTGCCGCGGCCCTAATTGAAATCTAGGGACCTTTGGCCCTTGTTTGATGATCAGTACACGTACTTGACTTGGCGGAATGGTTGATAACGAGCCGATCCGCGTCTTTTTGATGGACGATCACGAACTAGTACGAGAAGGTGTTCGACACGTACTGGAGGCTTCTGGGCAAATCGTGGTAGTGGGTGAGGCGGGTACCTGTGCAGACGCCCTGATCCGAGTGCCCGCCACGATGCCGCATGTGGCGATTCTTGATGTGCAGTTACCGGACGGGAGCGGGGTCGAGGTGTGCCGCGAGCTTCGCAGCGCAAACCCTGATCTCGTCTGCATCATGTTGACGTCGTTTTCTGACAGCGAGGCGATGTTTCAAGCTGTCATTGCCGGTGCCGCTGGGTTTGTGTTGAAACAAGTCCGTGGGAACGACCTCGCCAACACCGTGAAGCGAGTGGCCGCTGGCGAGTCTTTGATCGATCCGATCATGACCGGCCGACTCCTTGAACGGCTTCGCAATCCCCAGGAGGAGGGCGATCCAAAGATGAAGTCATTGACCAACTTGGAACGATCGATCCTCAACCACGTGGCAGAAGGAATGACCAACCGCCAAATTGCCGGCGAGCTCAACATCGCCGAGAAGACCGTCAAGAACTACATGTCGTCAATCCTGTTGAAACTCGGCTTTACTCGCCGCACCGAGGCCGCGGTCTACGCCGTGAAATCTCGCGCTCAACCGTAAGTCTTGCGCCACGCGACTCGGGAACCCTGGACCAACGGCAACAACAGTGAGGCCAAAGGTCCCTTCGTTTGGCCCAATGTATCGCTGACCATGGGTAGATGAAGCTGGTTGACACCAAAGCAACGGGCGTGCCCCAACCCGGTTGGGTAAAAGGAAGCAAATCATGAAAATGGCTACGACGACTGTCCCTGTGCCCGAGTTACCAGTGCAGGTCCTTCGACCTGAAGCGCTCAACAGTATCGATCAGTTTTGGCGAGCAAGTTGTTACATCGCAGCAGCAATGATCTACTTGCAAGACAACGCACTGTTGCATGAGCCGTTGCAACCAGAACACATTAAGGAGCGCCTACTCGGACACTGGGGCTCCAGTCCTGGCTTGGCTTTCATCTATACACATTTGAATCGCGTCATCACCGAGCAATCGCTGGACACGCTGCTCGTCACCGGGCCGGGCCACGGAGCACCTGGCATCTTGGCGCCGATGTTCTTAGAAGGGTCGTATGGTCGCGTCGTTTCGGATTGCCCGACGACGCCAAAGGGACTGCTTGAGCTGTTTCGCCGATTCTCCTTTCCTGGTGGCATCGGGAGCCACTGCACGCCAGAGATGCCCGGCTCAATTCACGAAGGCGGGGAACTGGGCTACAGCCTGTCGCATGCAGTTGGTGCCGCATTCGACAACCCGAACCTGCTGGTGGCTTGTGTAATCGGTGACGGTGAGGCCGAGACAGGACCACTTGCGGCTTCGTGGCAGGGGTCAAGGTTTTTGCATCCGACACGCGATGGTTTTGTCTTGCCGATTCTTCATCTGAACGGGTACAAAATATCGACGCCTACCTTGCTGGCTCGGCTTCCGAAAGAAGAGCTTCGGGCCTTGATGTTCGGCAACGGGTGGGATGCCATCTTTGTCGAGGGCTCCGAGCCTCTCGACATGCACCAGCAGATGGCTGCCGCACTTGACGAATGTGTTCGTCGACATCGAGACATTCGTGCCGCTGCGAGCCACGGTCCAATTCATCATGCGTCGCTACCAATGATCGTTTTGCGATCACCAAAAGGATGGACCGGTCCCGCCGAACTTGATGGTCACCGAATCGAGGGCTCGTGGCGTTCTCATCAGGTACCGATCAGTAATCCTCGGACCAATCCCGTGCATCTCGAAGCGCTCGAAAAATGGCTTCGCAGCTATCGACCCGAGGAATTGTTCGACACGGCCGGCAACATTCACGAGCGCTATTTTCGATTGGTTCCTCCGGTGTCTCGACGCATCGCTCTCAGCAAACACGCCAATGGGGGACTGCTCCGTCAACCGTTGAATTCATCGAAGCTCGAGAATTTTGCCATTGAGGTTGGTCAACCAGGAACGTCACTGGCAGGCAACACCACTCCCTTCGGTGAGTACTTGGCAGCAACGCTGGCGAACAACCCTCACACGTTTCGGTTTTTCAGTCCTGATGAAACGCTGTCGAATCGTCTTGGCGCGGTGTTCACTTCGGGCAAGCGAATGTGGTTGGAATCCCAGTTGGCTTCCGATTTGGATGCCGGAGAACTTTCGGTTGATGGTCGGGTGATGGAGCTACTTTCCGAACACACGTTGGAGGGCTGGTTGGAGGGCTACCTGCTCACCGGCCGTCACGGTGTGTTTGCCACCTATGAAGCGTTTGCCAATGTCGTGACGTCAATGATTAATCAACATTGTAAATGGCTCGAGGCATCAACGGAAATTCCGTGGAGGGCCGACGTGTCCTCGCTCAACTTGCTGATCACCTCAACGGTCTGGCGTCAGGATCACAATGGGTTTACCCATCAAGATCCAGGACTGGTCGATGTGATCGCCAACAAGAGTCCGGCCGTAACCCGAGTCTTGTTTCCACCCGACGCCAATACGCTCTTGGTATGCATGGAGGAGTGTCTCGACAGCACGAATCGTGTCAATCTTGTCGTTGTCGATAAGCAGATGCACTTGCAGTACACGTCGTTGAACGAGGCACGAATGTTGGTGGAAAAGGGCCTCGATGTGTGGTCGTGGGCCTCGAACGATCACGACCGCATGCCGGATGTCGTCATGGCATGTTGCGGCGATGTTGCCACCAAGGAAACGTTGGCGGCAACAGCTCTCTTGCGAGCTGCAGTCAGCGACATCGCCGTGCGGGTGGTGAATGTCATTGATCTGTTCGGCCTGGCTACGTACCGCGAACGTCCGACGGCAGTGTCCAACTTCGAGTTTGCCTCGTTGTTTACCGAAGATC
>JANMEI010000041.1:0-3491 GCA_031376865.1 Acidimicrobiia bacterium
GCAGGATGAAGCCATTGCGCTGTCAGCTACTGGGCCGATTCTTCGATCGACCGGTATCGAGTGGGACATTCGCCGCAGCCAGCCCTACCTGCATTACGACAAGGTCGAGTTCGACGTGATCGTTGGTAGTCACGGCGATGCGTTTGACCGGTACGCGATTCGCCTCAACGAAATTCGTGAGTCGATCAAAATCGTTCGCCAAATCGTCGACCTGATGCCCGGCGGTGACTACCGGGTGCAAAACAAAAAAGTGACGCCTCCACCGCGAGGTCGGATTGACGAGTCAATGGAAGCACTGATTCATCACTTCAAAATCTTCACCGATGGGTTCAAGGTTCCAGAGGGCGAGGTCTACGTTGCAGTAGAAAGCCCACGCGGCGAACTCGGTTGTTACCTCGTCAGCGATGGAGGTTCGAAGCCGTTGCGTATGCACGTCCGCGGGCCCAGCTTCGTCAACTTGCAATGCATGCCGACGATGATGCAGGGCGCTCAGATTGCCGACGCGGTTGCCATCATTTCGTCCATCGATCCTGTACTTGGTGAGGTTGATCGCTGATGGCACGGTTTACCCCAGCAAATGTTGATCGCGCCCGCGAACTGATGGGTCACTACCCTCGGGCGCGTTCGGCCATGATCCCGATGTGCCATCTCGCTCAAGAGCAGGACGGCTATCTCACTGAAGACGCAATGCAGCACATCGCCGAGCTGATTGGATGCACCCCTGCCGAGGTGTACGGATCGGCCAGCTTCTACGAAATGTTCAAGTTCCACCCGGTGGGGAAGTACGTCATTGGCGTCTGCACCAATATCTCGTGCATGTTGCTCGGTGGCGAAGAGTTGCTGACGCACTGCGAAGAAAAACTTGGCATTCGAACGGGCGGAACAACATCTGATGGCATGTTCACGCTCGAAGAGATGGAATGCCTCGCGGCTTGTACGCGTGCTCCCATGTTGCAGGTCAACTATCGCTACTTCGAAAACCTGACGCACGACCAAACCGACGTCCTCATCGACGATCTGCGCGCTGGTAAGCGCGCCAACGATGTGCCGCCGCACGGAACCCTCTCTCGTATTCGCCAATCCATCCCAGCCGATCGCCGCGCAGCGCGCGACACGATCTGATCACGTCGCGCTGAAACTCCCGGAGCACGCTCAAATGCCTAGTTCGCTGAAGATGATTTCTACCCGGTGGGATGACCCGCAGGGCCACACGCTTGCCCGCTACCGAGAAACCGGTGGCTACGAGGCGTTGCGTAAAGCAATGGCCCAAGAGCCTGATGCGGTGATTGAAGAAGTCAAAGCCGCAAACTTGCTGGGGCGTGGTGGCGCAGGTTTTCCGTGTGGCACCAAGTGGGGCTTCTTGCCGAAGGATGTGTTTCCTCGCTACCTTGTAGTCAACGGCGACGAGTCAGAACCAGGAACCTACAAGGACCGGTTGCTGGTCGAAAAAGACCCTCACCAACTCATCGAAGGTGTGTTGATTGCGAGTTGGGCCATCCGAGCCAAGCAAGCGTTCATCTACATCCGCGGAGAAATGGCGTTTGCGCACGAACGCCTTGCAGCTGCGCTGAACGAGGCATACGCAGCCGGGTTGTGCGGCAAGAACATCATGGGCTCTGACTGGTCCATGGATGTGATCTTCCATTTTGGTGCAGGTGCGTACATCGTTGGCGAAGAAACTGCGCTGATTGAGTCGCTCGAAGGCAATCGCGGCATGCCCCGGTTGAAGCCACCGTTCTTTCCCGCTGCGAAGGGTCTGTATATGCAGCCCACCGTGGTGAACAACGTCGAGACATTGGCCAACCTGCCCTGGATCATCAACAACGGGGCTGCAGCGTTTACTGCTGTTGGCGACCCGAAGGCGTGCGGTACCCGTCTCTTCGCGTTGTCAGGACACGTCAACAAGCCTGGCGTGTACGAGGTTGACTTCGGCACCACCACGTTCCGCGAATTGTTCGAAAGCGACGAGTTCGGTGGCGGCATCCGTCATGGTCGTTCAGTCAAGGCGTGGGTACCCGGAGGCGCATCTGCTCCGTGGTTCTTTGAAGAGCATCTCGATATGGCGTTGCACCCAGCGCCGGTAGGTGCTGCGGGCTCCATGCTTGGGTCCGGTGCGATCATCGTCATGGACGATCAAACCGATATGGTGCGAGCCGCATGGCGACTCGTGAAGTTCTTTGCCAAAGAAAGCTGCGGCAAGTGCTCGCCCTGCCGCGAAGGCACCAACTGGTTGGAAAAGATCTACCGCCGGATCCTCGATGGCCACGGCCGTATGGATGATATTGATCTGTTGATGGACGTTGCCGACAACATCAGCCCTGGGCTGACCTGGCCACCAAAGCAGACGACTATCTGCCCTCTCGGACCATCAGCTGCGTCGCCTCTGGCGAGCTCAGTCCGTAAGTTCCGTGATGAATACGAAGCGTACATACGAAAGGTCGCGTAAGCAGCAATGAGCGACGCCACCACACCCGAAGCTCCAGTTAAAACCACCTTGACCGTCACTATCGACGGTCGAGCTGGCGAAGCCAATCCTGGCGAGCTACTGATCGCTTATGCCGAACGTATGGGAACGTATATTCCCCGTTTCTGTTGGCATCCACGTATGCGCGAAGTTGGCATGTGTCGCATGTGTTTGGTTGAGGTTGATGGTCCTCGTGGCCCATCACTTCAGCCTGCGTGCATGCTGCCGGTGGGCGAAGGCATGAAGGTGATCACTGAATCGCCAACGGTCAAAAAAGCACAAGACGGTGTGCTCGAGTTTTTGTTGGTTAACCACCCGCTCGACTGCCCTGTCTGCGACAAGGGTGGCGAATGCCCGCTGCAAGATCAAACGTTGAGTTTCGGTCCTGGCGAAAGCCGTTTCGTCGAAGAAAAGCGTCACTACGAAAAGCCGATCAACATCAGTGATCTGGTGTTGTTGGATCGCGAGCGTTGCATTCTGTGTGATCGTTGCACAAGGTTCTCCAAAGAGGTGGCCGGCGATCCGCTCATTCACTTCGTGAGCCGAGGCAATCGCACCGAGGTCAACACCTTCCCTGACGATCCCTTTGCCAGCTACTTCAGTGGCAACGTCGTGCAGATTTGCCCGGTGGGTGCACTCACGGCGGCTCCATATCGTTTCAGCGCGAGGCCCTGGGACCTCGACCAGGTCGAGTCAACCTGTACGTCATGCGCGGTTGGATGTCGTGTTGTGGTCCAATCCAGCGGCGATCAGATCACCCGCGTTCAAGGTGTTGACTCTGACCCTGTCAACTGGGGCTGGTTGTGCGACAAGGGTCGATTCGATTTCGAGTCAATTGGTGCCCCAGATCGTTTGCGTGATCCGAAGGTTCGCAAAGCAGGCATCAACGGTGTCACTGGCGAAGCCGCTCAAAAGGCTTCGTGGTTCGAAGCGCTCGAGCGGGTTGCGTCGGTGCTACGGAACACTCCGCCTGAACAGGTTGGTGTCATCGGCGGTGCCCGACTCACCAACGAAGACGCGTACGCGT
>JANMEI010000584.1:0-2496 GCA_031376865.1 Acidimicrobiia bacterium
CAGGCATGGTGGCTGTCCCCGTCAACGCACGCCTGCACCGCGACGAGATCAAATACATCCTCGAACACAGCGAGTCTTCCTTGGTAATCACCGACGATGATCACGCCACCGATGTGGAACCGTTAGTGGCAGAGATTGCGACCTTGCAGGCGTCGGTTATCGCGCCCAGCGCTCGATGGGACCAACTAATCACGACGCCACCGATTCCCATTTTTCTCGGACAAGCCGACGACCCTGCATGGCTGTTCTACACCAGTGGCACCACCGGTCGACCGAAGGGCGCCACGCTGTCGCATCGGAACCTGCTGATGATGACGCTCAGCTACTTCGCAGACATCGATCCGATCACACCCAACGATGCCATCCTGCACGCAGCTCCGTTGTCGCATGGCTCGGGCCTGTACGGGCTGCCCCACATAGCCAAAGGAGCTGTCAGCGTGATCCCGCAGTCAGGTGGTGTCGATGGCGAGGAGATTGCAAGTCTCATTCAACGATGGCCCGGACTGTCATTCTTTGCTGCGCCCACCATGGTGAAGCGCCTGTCGGGTGACCCAGCCATACATAATGCAGATCTGTCGAACCTGAAGACAATCATCTACGGCGGCGCGCCGATGTACTTGGCCGACCTTGAAGAGGCCCTAGCCGTCTTTGGTCCGAAGCTCGCTCAGATTTACGGGCAGGGCGAGACTCCAATGACGATCACGGCTTTGTCGAAAGCGGACCATGCCGATAACGCCCACCCAAACTGGCGTGAGCGAATGCAAAGCGTTGGGTGCTCTCGCACCGATGTGGACGTGCGCGTAGTCGACGAAGATGGTGCCAACATGGCGATCGGCGAGATCGGCGAAATCGTTGTTCGGGGAGACGTGGTGATGGCTGGCTACTGGAAACAGCCCGACGCCACTGCGGAGTCGTTGCGAGGTGGTTGGCTACATACAGGGGATTTGGGCAGCTTCGATGCCAACGGATACCTCACACTCCGCGACCGTTCGAAGGATCTGATTATCAGTGGGGGTATGAACATCTACCCGCGCGAAGTGGAAGAGGTCCTTCTCCGTCGTGTGGATGTGCTCGCCGTTGCGGTGGTGGGCCGACCCGACCCGGAGTGGGGTGAAGCGGTCGTGGCATTCGTTGTTCCTGCGGATCCCTCGGTGCCACCGACCAGCGACGCGCTGGACGAGACCTGCCTTGCTCATATCGCTCGGTTTAAGCGGCCGAAGGAGTACCGCTTTGTGGACTCGTTACCAACCAACAACTATGGCAAAGTGCTAAAGCGAGAACTTCGCAACCAGCTGTAAGTACGCGTAGCAATATTTACACAAGAGGCAAAGTAATGGTGACGTGCGTACCGACCCCAACCTTGCTTGACAAGTCGAACGTACCGTTCATCGCTTCAGTCAGTCGTTTGGCCAGCACCAGCCCTAACCCTGCTCCACCTTCACGGCCCGCGTCAGCACCGAGTCGATCGAAGGGAACAAACAACCGATCGAGCAAGTCATGGGGGATCCCCGGGCCGTTATCGATGACATGAATGTGGGCCTTGCCATCAACGACTTCAACGGTCATTCGTACGATGCTGGAGGACGGGGAGAACCGAATAGCGTTTGACAACAGGTTCAGCACGACCTGCTGCAAACGTCGTCGATCGGCCTGAACACGCACGTGCGGGCCTGCGTATTTAACGGTGATCGAGCGCCGATCAGCTGCCGGTTGAATCAACGCCAACGATGCGGTCATGACGTCGTTGGTGTCAACATCGTCCACTTCGATTGGCATAGCGCCCGCTTCGACACGCGCCAGGTCCAAGACGTCATCGACAATCGACAAGATGTGTGCTGAAGCAAGACCAATTCGGTCCAGTGCGATATGTCGTTGTTCGTGAGAGAGATCAAGGGTCTGCAGATTTTCGGTAAACCCAGTGATTGCTTGCAGAGGTGTGCGCAACTCATGGCTGAGGGCGGTCACGAACTGGGACTTAGCCAGGTTTGCGCGCTCTGCAGTTTGGCGAGCCAACTCTGCTTCGTGCCGGGCTTCGCGCTCGGCTGATACGTGACCATGCTCCACGGCGAGCGATGCCAGATGCGTGAATCGACGCACCAACTCCTGGTCTCGTTGATCAGGCTCGTACGGTATCTCGTGGTACACGGCGAAGGTGCCGACAACCTGAGAACGACAACGGATGGGGCTTGACCAGCACGCACGGAGGTGATGAGTCGCGGCCAGTTCGCGAAACTGCGCCCACCGAATATCGGTGGTGACATCGACCGCAATCACCGGCTGGCCAAGGTGCACCGCGGTGCCGCATGATCCAGCTAACGGACCCGGTTCGAGGCCATTGATGGCCAACGAGTACGCCGACGGCAGCGATGGGGCCGATGCGTGTCGCAGTAACCCCGAGTCATCAAGCAACAGCACAGAACAACTGCTAGCGGGCATAAGTTCTTCGAGGGCACCGACGACGGAGTCCAGCACGACCGACATCGGTGCACCCGATGC
>JANMEI010000160.1:0-4383 GCA_031376865.1 Acidimicrobiia bacterium
GCAACGTTGATCAGTCTCTGAGCAGCACAGCGCAACGCCGTTTGCGCTGAGATCAGTTTGAAAAAGAGGACGAGCATCGGCTCGTCCTCTTTTTTGTGTCACACCGGCCCTGGCCCTCCACCGACCTGCGTATCTGCGAACATAGTGCCGTGAACTCTTGCCGTCGTATCGTCACCGTTGGTGTCTGTCTAGTAATTCTCGGACTGGCTGGCTACCAATCCGATGCCGGTGCAGCGGCCGCATCAAAGCCCACCACCATCAAGAAAAAGACCAACTCACGTTCCACCACTCGTAAACGAGTGACAACGCGGAAACTGGCTTCTCCCTCAACTGCCGTTACCAATCGAGTGCCGGCGAGCACCACCACCCCCACCACCACCTCCACCACGAATGCGCCTGCGGTCACGACGAGCGTCACGGTTTCCCCAACCGTTCCCGTCGGTTCAACAACAAACCCATCGATCGTCGGGGCATCACCGGTGGCCAATAGTCCGATTGGGTTCGAGCAGCCCAGCTATGCAATCACGATGCCGGCAGGAAGCAGCGTGACGTCTTCGTTCTTCTTGAAGGTTGCAACTGGCTTTAACGACACCGTCGACTTGAGAATTCCCTCACTCACCGCTGGCGTCACCGTTCGGTTTGATCCAAACCCCACCCGCAACTTCGTCACGATAACGATACAAATCTCGTCGACGTCGCAACCGGTGATCCAATTTCAGATTGAGGCGGTCGCGAGCGGTAACCCAACTGTTGTGCTGGCTCGGACAACTCTCACCGTGTTCGTAAGCGGCACAACCAGTCCAGCGACGCCGATCGATGTTGCGAACGGCGACCCGAAAGCGCCACCGGGAATTATTACCGGTGTATCGCCAAGCTCGTTCGTTGTCACTCGTGGCGGCGATGCCGTAAGCGCGCAGATTGACTTTGTACGACAGGGCGGCTTCGCTGGACCGATTCGGCTCGAAGTCACTTCTGCCGTTCCTCGTGATCTCATCACCAGTTTCAAATACAAAGATGCATTGGGTGTCATCAATTACTTCTTTGTGAGCGCCGGTCAAGACACGCCACTGGGAACGTACACGGTGATCGTTGACGTCGTTACTTCCCTCGGGAGGTCGTCGTTCCCGGTCCAAGTGACGGTGCGTTGACGTATGACCATTCGAGCAGTGCTGCGTCTGGGCGGGGCAGTTGCAGCAGTAGCGTTTGTTCTCCTTCCGGCAACATCATCGACCGCCGAAGAAGTTGGTCGTCCGAGCGGAAGTAAAGCCGCACCGTACCTTCCAACTACTGCATTCGGCGCGCCATCGACCACGTTGATCGTCGCACCGGGACGGGTGGTCATCGATGGCAAAGGTTTTGGTCATGGCGTCGGGCTTGCCCAAGATGGAGCGTTTTGGATGGGTAAGTCGGGCAAGAACGTGTCGCAGATTCTGTCGCTGTTTTTTCCCGGCACCGCTCTCAGCAAAGGCGGCGGTGCGATTCGAGTTCCGTTAGGTGCGACCAATTCTGCAACGGTTGGCTTGCCCGACGGTGGGACCGCCGGGTCGTTGAAGGTAGCGCCCAGCGGAGGAGTACGGCTTGTTGCCGGCAACGGAGTGGTGTCGGCCAGCTTGGGCTCTGCACCTTCCTCGCCAGTCACGACGGTGGCGGTCGCCGCGGCTCAGAGCGGCGAGCTTCCCGGACCGGGTCGATTTGTAGTGCCGATTCCCGAGGTTCCAACGACTCCACCGCCAAGCGAAGTAGTTCCCCCGGTGTCAGTTGACCCGGCGTCTACTTCTCTCGCCGTTCCGGAGGTCACCGGAGTGCCTCTAACGATTCCATCAGGAGGTGCAACAAGTACGCCTACAGATGATCAGCCCACTGACGATCAAAACAACGGAACTGTTGCCAAGAAGCGTTTTGACGGGATCACCGGATCCACGATCCGCGTCACTGCGGCAAAGGGTGGAGTGATCACGTTCGGATCTAAGCGGTATCGCGGCTCACTTGACTTTATTGCGGGCTCATCGGGGATGAGAATCGTCAATGAACTGGACGTGGAGCTGTACCTGCGCGGCATGGCTGAGGTGACCGATCCGAGTTGGCCGGCAGCAGCGATGCAAGCCCAGGCGGTTGTTGCTCGAACGTACGCATTGCGAATGATGGGAACGCGAGGCGAAGTTTGCCCGACCCAAGCGTGTCAGGTGTACGTCGGGGCCCAGGCCGAGTATCCCGAGATGAACGCAGCCGTTGCTGCGACTGCAGGCAAAGTGGTGACGTACCAAGGCGAGCTCGCGAATACGTTCTACTCAGCATCAGGTGGGGGGAGCATTGCCGATCCTGCTGAAGTGTTTGGGCCAGGCAAGCCGATTCCATATCTGAAGGCCGGTACATACCCAACCGGCGACCCGAAGGCGTGGCACGTCGAGCTATCGATGGCCGAGCTCGGTCGACGAATCGGCTACCCGGGAACGTTGTATGACGCCGTTGTGTCAACTGTTGGCCCGTCTGGTCGGGCGGTTGAAGTCACGTTCTCGGGGTCGGTGGGATTGCGATCAATGACAGGGCCGAAGTTCGACAAAATCCTTGGGCTTCGTTCCACCAACTTTCGGTTGGTGGTTGGTCGTTCGGGCGATTCAGGGTCAACACCCACGGTGCCCGGTGGGCCGGTGGAAGAACTTGCTGGTTCGGGTGGAGAAGATTCGCCGATCGACTATCAGTCGGGGCTGCTGTACGGTCCGCCGTCAACCACTACTGGTGCTGTCGAAGGTTCGACAACGGCGGTTGGCGCTTCGCCGGGGACCACGGCTTCGTCCACCACGGCTTCGTTTTCCGAGGCAACCGCACCGGCAACGACCCCTGACAATTCCGCCGTGACGTCCGTTCGCTCTCCGAGCACTTCATTAGACGCTTCTGGTCGCGTTGATGAAGCGGTTGCTGCAGATGCGTCTGATTTGCAGCAGTCGATTGATTGGGTATCAGTCGTAAAGTTTGGTGGTGGAACGGTTGCCGGCGGAGCCTCGTTGCTCTGGGCGCTTCGATGGGCGATGCGCTCAGAGCACTAACTCGTTGATCGAGGTGTTGCGTTGTAGCTAGGCCTGTTCTTTGCGTAGACGCAACGAACCGAGCAGGGCCAGACCAATGAGGATGGAACCGAATGCAACGAGCAGGTTGCGGGAGGTGTCGCTACCGGTAAATGCAACGGCTGCCACTTCTTCAGTGATGACTCGAAACACGGCTTGCTGAGCGGTGGTTCCGAGAACCTTGACCGTGGTCTGTTGGTCCGTGAGGAACGAATACTCGGGTGGGATTCCACTGACGATGGTGACGGTGTACGTGCCGTCGGTTGGAACCGGTTGGGTGAACGAGCCGTTGCTGTCGGTCGTTGTGGTGCCAATCAGTTTTCCTTGCGGATCACGAATCTCGACGGTGACGTTAGGCAGAGACTTTTCGCGGGGGTTCTGAATGCCGTCTTTGTTGTTGTCAACAAAGACCACACCAATCACCTTGGTCGGCACGGTGGAAACGGTGGTGGGTGCCACCGTTACTGCAACCGTGGTTGGTGCGACCGTGGTTGGTGCTGCAGTCGCTGGCGCTACAGAGACAACCGGTGCCGCAGTCACCACTGGGACGGTTGCTGTTGTCACAGTTGGGACGGTTGAGGCAGGAACCGTTGGTTGGTTGATGCCGGCGTCGACGGTGAGGTTGGTTTCGCCTGCTGCGAGTGTGTAGTTGCCGGTCATGCCGGTCATGCCGGTGGTGCCGTTGGCGTCACTGTCGTTGGCGTCTGTGCCAGTGGTTGCGTCTGTTGGTGAGAAGACGTAGCCGGTTGGCAGTGTGCTGAAGGTGACCTTGTAGCTACCAGCTGGCAGGCTGGTGAAGAGGTAAGCACCAGTGGCATCGGTGGTCAGGGCGGTGACGATTGCTCCGCTGCAGTCCGTTGCAGGATTGCCATCGGCGTCGGTGAGTGTGGCGGTGACGTTTGCAACGCCCGCTTCGCCGGTGTCTTGGATGCCGTTGCGGTTGACATCGTCAAACACTCGGTCGCCAAGTTTGCCGCAGAGTGGAGCGACGATTGGTTGGTTGATGCCGGCGTCGATGGTGAGGTTGGTTTCGCCTGCTGCCAACACGTAGATGCCGGTCATTCCGGTGGTGGTGTTGGCGTCACTGTCGGTTGCGTCGGTGCCGGTGTTTTCGTCTGTTGGTGAGAAGACGTATCCGGTTGGCAGTGTGCTGAAGGTGACTTTGTAGCTACCAGCTGGCAGGTTGGTGAAGAGGTAAGCGCCGTTACCATCGGTTTGTTGTGCTGGAACGGTTGCTCCCGCGAGGTTGGTAACTGCAGATCCGTTGGTGTCGGTGAGTGTGGCGGTGACGCCTTGTGCGCCGGTTTCGCTGTTGTCTTGG
>JANMEI010000170.1:0-1714 GCA_031376865.1 Acidimicrobiia bacterium
AAAGTGGGTTGTCGACGCCCTGCGCAGCCTTGACGCAACCGGCACCGGAACGGGTCGATTGGGAATTGGGCTGTCGCAACGAGCGGTTAACGCGATCAACGTTGCACCTCAGGTAGCCGGAAGTTGGAACGCCGCCGACGGCACATCGATTAGTCGACAACTGACGATGGCCGCCAACTTGATTAATGCCCGACTTGGCGTTCGTGTGATCTCCGTTGCAATCGATGGTTTCGACACCCATGCACAACAAACAACTACCCATGCACGCTTACTTTCTGATGTCAACAACGCGTTGTCAACGTTCTTTGCTCGCCTCGACCCAACCCTGAGCCGCTCTGTCGCCGTCATGACATATTCCGAGTTTGGACGTCGAGGCAAGGCAAACGATTCAGGGGGAACCGATCACGGTTCGTCCTCGATTGGCATGGTGCTCGGAGCAAACGTTGCTGGAGGTCTGTACGGTGAGGAGCCAGGCGTCGACATTCTTGACGATGCAGGCAACACCCGAGTCACCACTGATTTTCGCCGGCTGTATGCGACCGTGCTCGAAGGATGGTTGGGAGCAGACTCGACCCCGATACTTGGGGCAACCCACACCCCGCTTCCACTTTTTGCCGCTCCAGCGGGCGTTGTTCCAACGACGTCGACGTCGACCACCACCTCCACGATCCGAGGCGCCGCACCTCAAGCAGCTCCGATCACCACGCTTGCTGGCCGCCTCACTGCCCCACAAGCATCCGGCAGCGGTCCGAGCACCCCACGAGCGACGGCCCCTCAAGCTGGCCCCGCAGCGGCACCGGCCGCACCAGGGGCCGCGGTGACGGCAGCCGCACCAGCCCCAGCAGCGACGGCAGCGGCGGTTGCGGATGGCGCCGTAACCTCAGTACCTGAAGATCTGTCATCTTCGACCACAACACTTGCTCCACCTCCGGCTCCCCTTTCGACAATCGTCGAGCCGGCCGTCGAGCCCGCTCCTACCTCGCCCACCACCGGCCCCAACGGTGAGACCGTGCTCGTTCCCGTCGCACCGACAACAGCTGTGTTGCCGAAGGTCGCAGCGACCATCAGGACCAGCCGAGGGACCATCGCTGTTGATCTCGCTAACGGCCCACTTCGCAACGACACCTGGGTAGGACTCTTCGCTCCAGGCACGCCTCACACCGCGGCGCTTGCCGTTCGTTACCTGAACAACCGCCCCCGACCGGGAATTGTCTCCCGAACATCAGGGACCATTCGGTTCGATCGGCTGGCGGCAGGAAAATACGAAGTTCGGATTTTTGCCAGCGGGCAATCAGTACCGGTGTTGGTGATTCCAACTCGACTGGCTCGTGGTTGACGAACCAGCAACAACCACGGCTGGGACAAACATGCCCAGTGGACGGCTCATCGGATAGGTCGCTCGACTCATTCGCAACGAGATGCAGCATCAGATCACTGATATTGGGGATTGAGTTGGCCGCCAAATGGTCGAAATTGAATA
The DNA here is from genome assembly GCA_031376865.1 of Acidimicrobiia bacterium. GTDB lineage: Bacteria > Actinomycetota > Acidimicrobiia > Acidimicrobiales > JANYDT01 > JANNBN01. Next base: position 1,481 of record JANMEI010000170.1, read on the forward strand.
CACCCAAACGCAAACAAAACGTTTGCAACACCGACCGCAAGGACCCAAAATGCTCGAAATGTTCGTTTCACTTCAGACCCTCATCGCCGGCCGCAAGGCTGAAATCGAAGAGCGTGGCGCAACCGCCGTTGAATACGCCCTGATGGTCGGCCTGATCGCCGTCGCCATCATCGGCGCCGTTTCGCTCTTGGGCAACAAGGTCAAGTCGACCTTCCAGAACATCTCCAACACCCT
>JANMEI010000196.1:0-2408 GCA_031376865.1 Acidimicrobiia bacterium
CGCCTGCCCGGCGTCGAACCGTGCGAGGTCAAGCAATTCGCTAACACCGAGCGAGGCTCGCTCAGCAGCAGATCGAATTTCGGCCAATGATTGGACATAGTCAACCGTGTCGCGTTCGCGAGACAGTGCGTGGCCAGCAGATGCTTGGATCACCGCCAGCGGGGTGCGGAGTTCGTGCGCTGCATCGGCAAGGAAATCGATACGTTCGCGTAGCAATCGCCGGGCAGGGCGAAGTGATCGATGAGCGATCAAACCAGTGACGCCGCTAGCAAGGACCCAGAAAAAGAATGACCATCGGCGCGCATCACGCCGCACTTCGCCATTGGTGCCTTGTAGCCAACTGACATCTTCGATCGCAACGATATAGGTGTCAGGGTTGTACCGACGGGTAAAGGTCTGCAACGACTGACCGTTTTGTTGAAACGAGTCCTGCGCTTCACCAGCTTCGGCTTCTTTCACCAGTTTGAACAGCGGCGGTTCAATCTCCGTCGGCGCAAGCGATTCGGATGTTTTCTGGTTGGGCCTGACCAGAAACACCAACGGGTCTTCAAACTTGGCGCCACCGGCAAGCATCTCTTGGGCCAACAGGGTTCGGCGTTGGGCGTTGAGCACCACGTACTGCCAGTTGCCTGCCTCGCGACCAGCGACCAACCGATTGGTCAACGTCCACAACACGGGCGCTGTGAACAGTGCAGTGGTCAGCGCAACCAACACAGGGATTCTTCGCAACGCATTGTGCCTACTGGAGCGAGACATTCGTCGTCCAAGTTGATCCATCCGGGTGCTTGCGACCCGTCGGAGTCCGGAAATGAGGGTGGACAATCGACCCGCTGCTACCGCAGTCGATGCGTCGAGGAGCTCGGGCGAGTGAGCAACGTTCAGCGCATCGCTGTCTCTTGTCGGATCAATGGTGTCCGTCACGTCTGCCATTCTGCGCCAGATTTAGTTGCTGTGCGTTGCGGTCACCGCTACGGAATAGCCAACACCACGGACAGTGTCAATCGGCGTGGCGCGATTCGGGAGTTCAAGTTTTCGCCGAAGTGACGCTATGTGCACTTCCAATGTATTTGATAGCCCATCGTAATGCGCGTCCCACGCTTGCTCCATCAGCTCGGACCGCTCGACGACTCCCCCGGCACGGCTCATCAACAGGCGAAGGAGCGTGAACTCGCGAGCGGTGAGCGCCACTTGCACCCCGGCCCGCGACACCGATCGGGTTACCGGATCCAGAACCAAGTCACCCACTTCGAGATTTGGTCGTCGTTCAGCTCGAGGACGGCGCAGTAGCGCACGCACTCTGGCCGCGAACTCCTCGTAGTCAAAGGGCTTCGTCACATAATCATCGGCACCGGCGTCGAGGCCTCCGATCCGGTCGATTCGGGCATCGCGCGCAGTCAGCATCAAAATATGCGAAGTGTTACCAGCCGCCCGCCATCGGGTACACAGCTCCTGCCCGTCGCCGTCGGGCAGCCCTAAATCCAGCACGATCAGCGAATAGTCGTTGACGCTGACTAACTCATCGGCGGTTACCGCTCGATGCGCCACATCGACGGCGTAACCCTCTTCGACCAGCGCTCGGCGCAACACCGTTGCCAATGCCCGATCATCTTCGACTACCAACAGACGCATCCGGTCAGTCTGTCAGGCGCAACGTGAAATGAAGCTGAAGAATCAGGTTGACGCTGATGGCGCTGCTTCGCACCGTACACTGGACGGATGTCTGCACAAAAGAAAGCCGGAAAAAAAGCTCTGATCACCGGCGTGACCGGCCAAGATGGAAGCTACTTGGCCGAGCATTTGTTGGATCTTGGCTATCAGGTCATCGGTATGGTTCGTCGGTCATCGACCGTTAACTTCGAGCGCATTGCCCACATTCAAGACAAGCTGACGCTCGTCAGTGGCGATTTGCTGGACGAGGCATCGTTGATCCATCTGCTCAATGAGCATCGCCCGTCTGAGGTGTACAACCTCGCTGCGCAAAGTTTCGTGCAGACCTCGTGGCCCCAAGCAGTGTTTACGGGTGAAACGACCGGCCTCGGGGTTACCCGGTTGCTCGACGCCATCCGGGTGGTTGATCCGTCGATGCGGTTCTATCAAGCCTCGTCGTCGGAGATGTTTGGCAAGGTGCAAGCGGTGCCACAGATCGAATCGACGCCGTTTTACCCTCGGTCGCCTTACGGCGTGGCAAAGCTGTACGGCCATTGGATCACCGTTAACTATCGCGAGTCGTACGACATGCACGCATCGTCAGGAATTTTGTTTAACCACGAGTCCGAACGGCGTGGTTTGGAGTTTGTGACCCGCAAGATCACCCACAACGTGGCCCGGATCGCCCACAAACTTCAGCACGAACTGCCGTTGGGTAATCTCGACGCCCGACGCGATTGGGGTTTCGCTGGCGACTACGT
>JANMEI010000206.1:0-4679 GCA_031376865.1 Acidimicrobiia bacterium
CCGAGCAGGGGTGACCCAGTCGGTGGTGACCTCGACGGTGTCGACGATATGGAGCTTCCCGTCTTCCCAGACGAAACCGCCTTGACGTGGCTCACCAGTTTTTTTGGCCACCAGGCTGCCCATGAATCCAAAATCGGGACCGGCATTGCCAGTTAGCCAGCGATAGAACCACGGAGCCTGCCAGTAGCGGGGGCCCCACGAATGATCACGAAGTCCGAAGCCCTGGACGTTCCACGTTTGATCACCAACGGAAATGGTTCCAACTGCCTCGTGTAACTGCTCGTAGTGGCCCTTGGCAAACTCTTCGCCAGGTGCTTCGTGCGGCGTGTCTGGCTCGCCACCGAACATCGCTGAACGACCAAGGATGCGAACGTCGACGGAGCATTTCTCAAACGGGTTAGACGTGAAGGCCGTTTTTGGTTCGACCATTTGTAGCGGATCGGTGAGCATGACCACCCTGCCGTCGTATCGCAGCGTCAGCTCTTCGAACGGAGTGGTGACGCCGATCGACATGCCACCAGCTTCGAAACGATCGTTGTTCTCAATGGATGCTCGTTTGAACTGAAACCCCACACGACCGTCGGGAAGGTAGAGACACACGGTCATTTCGGCGTATCCCTCGTTGGCGCGATTGCCGATGCGGAACCAACCGCCGACGCGCTGGGAGGGATCAAACAGGTTGAAGTACATGCTTTCGTTGAAGTTCGACTCGGGGCCGAGTTCGTGCATGTATTCGTCGTGTGGTTCCAGTCTGACTGCCATAGCCTCAAGCTAGGTCAGCGGGGGGCGCGGCACCTAAACGGGCTGGCCACCGGGGAAGAAGAAGGTCAGTTTGCTGACGGAACAACGTCGGCCAACAGCGACCGAACGTCGAGCAGGAGATCGGTGACCTCTGCAGCGGCAATAAGTTCTCGCTTCAACATTTGTGACAAGCCGGCATCGAGCATCGCCATGGCTTGTGACATATTGACCTGGCTGATCGACAGGTTGCTAACCGGGGTTTCCTGAATCGTCTGCATTGCTCAGTCAACCTAGCTCAGGTTGGCGCCTATTCCATGAGTCATTCAGATGAATCGGTGTTTCCGCGGATACGTTGGTCACAGGTGTCGTCGGTCACTCAGGGTAACGGGAGTGCCCAATTGATCAGACGAGCCATCACGAAACCAACTACAACCCCGCCGACTACGTCGGAAGGATGGTGCATGGCGGTGTGTACTCGACTGCCAGCAACCAGGGCAGCGGCGCCGTACAGCACTGGCTTTGGGATCGGAGATGAGTCACCCAGGAGGATCGCAGCAGTGACTGCTGAGGTGGTGTGGCCACTCGGAAATGAGCTGGTGAGGGGCTTTCGCAGTGCATGTTGCCTGCCATCAGCAATGGGAGGACGACTCCTTTTGAAGATGCGCTTCAGTCCTTGGTTGACCACGATGCTTTCGAAAAAGAGCGTTAGGCCCATTCGGAACAGGGCTCTTCCGTGCCGAGGTGATCCGGTCAGCGCGTGAAGCGCCGCTATGAACATCCAGATGACACCGAAATCTCCGACTTCGGAAGCGGTGTACGCAACACGATCAGCGAGACGGTTTCCGCGAAGCGCATTCCAACGTTGATCGACAAATGAGTCGAACTGATCGAGGAAACGAGGAAGCGGGAGTGGCATGACGAAGCGACCTAGGTCAGTGCGGCAGCAGGCACACTCTCGCCTGAATCGAGTTGGACTTCGAGGTCTTGAACGGTCGACATGGAAGCAGCGTCGATCGCAGAAGAATTTGCCGGCAGGTTGACCTCGCGTTTGGGTGCCATCGCAGGATCTCCCCCGAATGCTGGGCACCACGCTTTGTAGGAACACCAATCGCACAACCGGCTGGGTTTGGGCCGGAAATCTTCGCGGTCGCAGGCCTTTTCGACCGCAGTCCAAATGGCCGAGGTTCGAATTTGAAGGCCACGAATGGACTGATCAGTTGGCTCCGTCACGATGCGCAGTGGCTCCGCAAGGTACAGCAACTGAACTTGAGTGGGCCGACGACCGAGCACCTTTTCGCATAGAAACGCATAAAAGTGGACACCGCCGAGCTTGGAAGCTTCGTGGTTGATGCGTGGGACTTTCCCAGTTTTGTAATCGACCACAATCAAATTGCCATGCTCGTCTTCGTCAAGGCGGTCAATGATGCCGCGCATTCGAAGCGATCCGACATCGACTTCGAGTTTCATTTCGAGCCCGATCGGTCGAATCTTGGTGGGATCCTCTAAGCGGAAGTACTTGTGAACGAGCAGTTTGCTATCGGCATGGAACGCCGCTTCTTCTTCCGCTGTAGCAAAGGTGAGCTCCTTGTACTCTTCGTTGCCGAGCACCTCGGGTGTTGCCGTGGTGAGGCAGTCCAGGGCCGCTTCGATCGTGCGCTGGTGCGGCTCAAGCTCGAATAACAACTCGAGAGCCCGGTGGACCAAGGTGCCCTTCGCAGTCCAAATAGTGGGTGGTTCTGGCACTCGGTCGATTGCCGAAAATCGAAATGCCAACGCACAGTCTTTGAACGAGGCCACCTTGGACGGAGATAACGAGGTGGGAAGCGGAAAGGCCATTCACCCAGGGTAGCGAGGGGGTGTGTCAAAAACGCACTGATCTCGCGACTCTTTGGTGAAACTTGCGCCAGTTTGTCGAGAATGGGCACTGAGCAGCGAACTGAGCTTCACCTAAACCAACTGTCGGTAGGCCCGGTCACTTCAATGCAATCATGGGGCGGTGAAGATATTGATCATCGAAGATGAGGTCAGCTTGGCCGAAGGTCTGAGAGACGGTCTGGTTGCTGAAGGCCACACGGTTGTGTTGGCCCATGACGGCGACACGGGCTTCACCTTTGGCAACGATCCGTCGCTTGACGTGATCATCCTCGACATCATGTTGCCTAACCGAAACGGCTACAAAGTGTGCCGCGATTTGCGAGCAGCAGCGGTACGCACCCCGGTGCTGATGTTGACCGCCAAAGACGGCGAGCTCGACGAAGCAGAGGCTCTCGACATCGGTGCTGACGATTTCCTGCGTAAACCGTTCAGCTTCGTGGTAGTCGAAGCTCGTCTGCGCGCATTACATCGACGCATTACCGGTGCTGCGGTAAGCGACGGTGGGGCATCCGCCGACTTGTTTCGCAGTGGCGACATCACCGTGGATCGAAGATCTCGTCGATGTCATCGTGGGCCAACTGAAATCGTCTTAACCAGTCGTGAACTTGACCTCCTGGTTGCCCTGATGACCAAAGCAGGATCGATTGCCACGAAGACCGAGTTACTGATCAACGTGTGGGGCCCTGACTTCGATGGTGACCCCAACATCATTGAGGTCTACATCGGTTACCTGCGGCGCAAGATCGATCAGCCCTTTGGGAAGACCTCAATCCATACGGTTCGAGGGCACGGGTATCGGATCGACGCGTGATCAACCGATTCAGTCGATCCGTGCGAGCGCGGATGGTTGTGTTCGGCACGTTTGTGATCGTCGCGTTCCTACTGATTGCGGGTGTGACCTTTGACAAGGCGCTTCGCCAGTCGCGTATTCGCGAGTTGCAACGCGCTGCGGTCGCTCAACTTGACACCACCTGCGATTTAGTCAACAAGTCTGACGTGCCGCACCCATTGCCATCACCGCGCGATTCGTTGTTGCTGGTACAAATGATCGATCCATCGCGCCGAGTGGTGTCTTCGAGCGCAAACGTGATGGATATGGATCGACCGTTTATTGATCCTGGAGAGTTTCCGACCACCACGGTGATCAAGGAAACGTGGCGGACCAACATCGATGGAGGGCGCTACCTTCTTGTTGGTCGCCTTGCCTCCGGCGAACCCGAGGCCCCGTCAATCTATGTGGCCGCTCCGTTGTCTGATGTCGACCGTCTCTCTCACTCGATGCGACGGCAACTGCTGTGGTGGTCACCAGCGTTTTTGGTGGCGACGGCATTGGGACTTTGGTTGGTAGTTGGTCGATCGTTGCGTCCCGTTGATCGAATGCGAAAGCAGGTTGATCTGATCGAGGCGAGCAATTTGACCGCTCGAGTAGCGGAGCCCGGTTCGCACGACGAGGTCGGCAAACTTGCCGCGACGATGAATCAAATGCTGGCGCGTCTGCAATCGTCCTCTGACAACCAAGGTCGGTTTGTGTCTGATGCATCTCACGAGTTACGGACCCCGTTGGCGGTAATGCGAACTCGGCTCGAAGTTGGTTTGCGAAATCCTGCTTCAACAGACTGGCCGACCACCGCAAAACATGTGCTGGATCAGAACATCCGCATGGAACGTTTGGTGGCCAACCTGCTGACGTTGGCCAGGGGTGGCGCAACCGAGGGCCGTACCGAACCGGTCGATTTGGATGAGTGCATACGAAGTGAAGTGTCCAATCAACGAGACCTTGGATCCTCGGTGACATTTGATTTGTCTCGGGTGTCGGCGGGGCGCGTGGTTGGCGACCCTGACCAACTCACGCGTGTGGTGCAGAACCTGTTGGACAATGCAGCCAAATATGCTCGTCAACGAATTGTGGTTGCGCTGGCGACAGAAGATTCCTGGGTGCAACTTCTGATTGAAGACGATGGTCCCGGGATATCAGCGGAGGAACGCGAACGAGTGTTTGATCGGTTTACCCGGTTGGACTCATCTCGCGCAATGGCAACCGGCGGCACCGGGTTGGGGCTGGC
>JANMEI010000591.1:0-2524 GCA_031376865.1 Acidimicrobiia bacterium
CCGACCAGGAGCAATATCAATGTCGCTCATCGTGGCGGCTCAGGACTGTCTTCGTCAGGCTCAACCAAATCCGGGCGCAACACTTTGGCGCCATGAAGAAACACATGGCGGAGTGAGCTGCGTTGCCGATCGGCTTCGATGTGAATCATCACCCGTATGCAACGCGGCAACATGCCATCGATATCGGCTTCCTGAACGCCAATCAACGGAACGTCGGTCAAACCCATTGCACGCGTGGCCGTAGCAGGGTTGCGACTGCGCACATCCGGCGTGAGCGAAAAAAGGATCGAAACCAGATCGTCGGCGACCAATTGGTTCCGCGACATCAAGAGCGACATCATCTCTTGGGTACGCGAATCAATCTGGTCAGGATCGTCTGACTCAACGGTGGTAGCCCCTCGCAGGGCGAAAATGCGAACAGGCACGGGCGGAGAGTCTAGAAGGCGTTACCCAGGGTCACTGCGACTTTGTTAACCGAACAAATCAGGTGTAGCGAATGTGCCGGCGAACGTAGTCATACACCGAATCCACCTCGGTCGACCCATTCCGGAGTAGTCCATGAGCTTGAGTAAACCAATCGCGACTCAACGGTTCGTTGTTATCGAGCGCCCGGCGAAGATCGCGTTGTTGAATCGCCCAGAGCGTGCCCGAGTGGCGAGACACACACAACGCATGCTCTGCTGCCGCAGAACAAATGTTGATCAGTTCTTTCGCGGTGAGTCCTTCGGTCTCAACCGCTAGCTCGCCCGGATTGACATCGGGCCCGATCGGAAGGAACGACAACCGGTCAACGATGATCCGGCCGCGGGCCAATAGATCCGGAGGTGACACAAACACTCCTCGGTCCAATCGGCCAGGTGCTCGCAGCGCAGGATCAATCCGCCACGGAGCTGAGCTCGTCGCAACGATCACCAGCCCCTTTTGACCCAACGACTCGTCGAGCTTCATCGCAAGACGCATCGCCAGCAAGTCAACGCGGCGAGCATGCATTTTGTGCGGATCGCTCAACGACTCGACGTCTTCCAAAATCAACGCACAGGGTGACGCTTTTCGGGCCAACGAAAACGCCGATCGAATCAGTTCAGTTCCCTGATCGTCGCCCGCTTTCAACACTTCATTCACGTTCAGCTTCACCATCCGCATTCCAAGCTGCCCCGCAATGGCATCGGTTAGGTGACTTTTTCCGCAACCGGGCGGACCAAACAACAACACCCCGCCGGTGTGTACACCCAGCCCACCGGTGGCGGCACCCAGCAAACCTTGCAAACGCCACTTCAAATCGGTCATACCCGCCACATCACCAAACGTTGAACGCGGCGACATCACTCCAAGATCAACGCCGACACCCATCTTGCGACCTGATCGAAGCCGACGAGGCAACGGCCACCGCGAATCGCCATCAGACTTGTCGGCCTTGCCTGATTTCTCTACCTTTTCGTTTTCGCCAGGCATCGTCTCGGGGGCGACCGTGAGGTCGATTTCCAATCGACGCATGTCTTGCTCTGATGCACTGAGCTCAACGAGATCATCGTCGCCCACAGAATCAGATCGACGACGTCCCCACCGAACTAAAGCCGCCGCTGAGGCAAGACTGGGATCACTCCGCAACGCCTCGTCGGTGACGACTGTCATCACTCGCGAATACCGACGAGCAAGATCAGGTTGGCCACCCAACTCGGCGGCCATCACCGCGATACCGAGCAACCCCGGATGATCTGGCATCACCCCGAGCCCGGCTTGCGCCTCGATCAGAGCTTCGTCACCGCGGCCAGAGTCGAGCAACAACTCAGCCAGTCGATAGCGGGCAGTTACGTTGCTGGGCGACGTGGCAATGGTGTCACGAAGCAGCGCTTCATCTGGGTACTCAAGCACTGAATCAACGTACAACAACACCCTGGTCGTTCACCACTGAACCCGTACTCATTTTGAGTGGTTTTTGCCTGATTTCCCAGGGTTCCTCACGAAAATCGATTCAGGGCCCGAGACGCGTTCATCAGCTTTGACGATCCCGACGAGGCGGTCGGCCAGCTTCACGGTGACGACCTCGTCGTGTCGGGGTAGCGGACTCGGCAAGCGCACGGACCTCGGCGGCGTTGAGCTCACGCCACGCGCCAATCGGCAAAGACCGATCAGCAATCGGACCAATACGCGTACGTACCAATGCTTGTACCGGGTGGCCGACAGCGTCGAGCATTCGACGAACCTGACGATTACGGCCTTCGTGGATAACCAACCGCACCAAACCAGGCGATGGCTGAGCAACCTTGGCCGGAGCAGTGAAACCATCTTCCAGCTCGATTCCATCGCGCAGCCGACGAATCGCACCAGCTGAAAGCTCACCAACAACCTTGGCGAGATACTCCTTCTCCACACCAAATGACGGATGCGTGAGCAACTGGGTCAACGGACCGTCGTTTGTCAAAATCAGCAGGCCTTCGGTATCTGAGTCAAGACGACCAACCGGAAACACTCTGAACTCATCGGGCACCAACTGCACAACAGTGCGGCGGCCCTGCGGATCAAA
>JANMEI010000593.1:0-1978 GCA_031376865.1 Acidimicrobiia bacterium
TGCCGGCGTATTTCTTCTTCGCCTTGGCCTCGTCCTGGAGCATTTCGGCGGTCATGTACATCGGCCGCACCACGTAGGTGCCGTCCTCGAGCTTGCGCGCGCCCGCGAGATCGTCTGCCACCGCGGCCGCAGGCGCGGCCAGCACGAAGAGGGCGGCGGCTCGATAGCTGGTGGCGTCGTTGGGGTCACGATGAGTTCATTGATCACTGCGGTCGGCAGCATTCTTACAGCAGTAATTGCATCACGCTTGTACGGAATTACCGTGGTTGGCGAGTTTGCGTTGGTGATTGCTCCATGGGCTGTTCTCGTTCGCATTTCAACAATCGCTGAGCATTTGGGCTTCATGCGAGTTGCCGCCGTTCTTCCCGTTCGAAGTCGGCCGTTGGGGGCATTGTTCGCGGCATTGCTTCGATTTTCGACGGCACTCACATTTGCCACGTCGATCTTGACGAGCGTGGTGACCGCGTTGCTGTACAACGGACCCATTCATCGACCGCATCTCGTGATGCCAGCAATAGTGTTGGTGTTCGGGTACCTGCTGTTTGACAATGTGGGTTGGAACCTTGATACGTTGCTGACTTCCACCCGACAGCATCTCGCATTATTCTATGCACGCATATCGCAATCCTTGGCGATTTTGGCGATGACGTGGGTGCTTGCGTTTCATCTTCGCAATGTGTGGGGACTGACACTTGCCACGTTGTTCGGATACTTCTTTCCGTTCGTTGTGCGTGTTCCAGCGGCCCTCAAAGTGTTGCCGAAGAAGTTGTCCCCGGAAGATCATTACGAAGCCCGTCAAGAATTCAAGAAGCTGCTGCACTTCTCGAAGGACTTCATCCCCAATTCGTGGATGGCTGGCATCTCTGGGCAAAGCCCCACGTTGGTGTTGGGCGCATACGGTTCTGATGCCCAACTGGGCGTGTTTTCCCGGGCCGCTGGAGTAACCGGTCGATTGCAAGACATTGTGTTTCGAATGGGCGCCAATGTCGTGACGTACCTGTCGCGCGCTCACGCTGAAAGTCGCGAACGATTTGTTTCACTCAGCCGAAGAACCATTACCCTCACGTTGTTGGCTATCGGCCTTCCGGTGACGATCCTGTTTGGAAGTGCCCGTGCGGTACTCCAGGTCTTTGGAAACGATTTCACTTCCGGTCAATCGTCGCTTCGTGTGCTCGCCGTCGCGGTTCTATTGTCCAGCATCTGTTCTGCGATGACAGCAGTTGTGGTGGTGTCGGTAAACAGAGCCACCATCCTCGCCTGGTCGGGAGCGGGCACCCAACTGGTCGGCGTACTGGTGTCGTTTCCACTTGTTCGGCAATGGGGATCGCTGGGTGCGTCGTACGCACAATTATGTGCCGCTGTACTTGCTGTTTTGGCACACTTCTATGCGTTGTCTCACTCCAGCAATTTGACGGTATTACGTATACCTATTATCAAGATCGTGATGGTTTTGCTCATAGGTGGAGGACTCTCGGCAGCTCTCGATGCACTGTTACCCCATCCGGTCAACCTCGTAGTCACGTTTCTCGTCGTCCCTGTTGTGTTTCTTGCGTTGTGTCTAACGTTCGATCTCTTGCCGTTTACTGCGGCTGATCTCGTTGCTCGAATTAAGCAGCGGTTGGGTCGTGGCGGCCCAACGCAACCCCTCGATTCGTCTCATCACCACGAAGATGACGTACTTCCCGGCGCTGACCCTTTCGTTCAGCCTGACCTTTTGTTGACCAAGGATTAACCATGTGCGGTATTGCAGGACTCTGGAACTGGCCCGAGGCCAACTCGCGAATCGACGCGATGTCGAACTCAATCGAACATCGTGGACCCGACGGTCACGCGACCTGGTCGAGCGGCGACGCGCGCATAGTACTTGCCCATCGTCGACTTTCGATTATCGACCTCTCCGAAGCAGCAAACCAACCATTCGAAAAGGATGGATTGGTGATGGTGTTCAACGGCGAGATCTACAACTACCAAGAACTGA
>JANMEI010000258.1:0-2886 GCA_031376865.1 Acidimicrobiia bacterium
GGCGACGTCATCATCGTCGCTGTCCAGGACGCGATGCCCGGCGCCAAGGTAAAGAAGGGCGACACCGTTGTGGTGTTGTCAGGCAAGGATCGCGGCCGTACCGGTCTCGTCATCTTGTCTATGCCGTCCAAGGGCAAGGTAATTGTTGAAGGCGTGAACGTTGTGAAGCGTCATACCAAACAGCGCACTGCTACCAGCCAGGCCGGGATCCTCGAGAAGCCCATGCCAATCGATGTTTCCAATGTTGCTCCTGTTGGCAAGGCTGGCAAGCCCGCCAAAGTTGGCTACACCGTCACATTTGAGGGCACGAAGGTAGCATCCAAGTCCCGTATCGACAAGCGCTCCGGAGCTTCACTATGAGCACCACTACCGCCTCGTCCACTCTGGTCGCCCCTCGTCTCAAGCTGCGCTACGCCGAAACCATTCGGCCTGAGCTGCTGAAGCAACTCGGCTTGACCAACGTGATGCAGGTTCCTCGTTTGGAAAAGATCGTGATCAACTCTGGTGTTGGTCGTGCCACTCAGCAGCCTTCGCTGCTCGAGGGTGCAATTACCGACATCACCAAGATCACCGGTCAAAAGCCAGCCATTGCGAAGGCGACCAAGTCAATCGCAGGATTCAAGCTTCGTGAAACCCAAGCAATTGGCGTGAAGGTCACCCTTCGCGGCGACCGCATGTGGGAGTTCTTCGACCGCTTGGTTGCGTTGGCAATTCCTCGTATCCGTGACTTCCGTGGCTTGAATCCCAAGTCGTTCGATGGTCGCGGCAACTACACCTTTGGTGTCACCGACCAACTTATTTTCCCTGAGATCGATTACGACAAGATCGACGCCCCTCGCGGTTTCGACATCACGATCGTGACGACCGCCCGCACCAACGCCGACGGCAAAGCGCTGCTTGACGCATTCGGTTTCCCGTTCAAGCGCGAAGGACAGAACTGACATGGCTAAAACAGGTCTCAAGAACAAGGCCGCGAAGAAGCCGAAGTTCAAGGTTCGTGCCTACACACGCTGTCAGCGATGTGGCCGACCTCGTTCGGTGTTTCAAAAGTTCGGTCTCTGCCGAATTTGTTTGCGAGAGATGGTCCACGCCGGCGAAGTTCCCGGTGTGAAGAAAGCTTCGTGGTAGGGGGTAACGCATCATGGCAATGACAGATCCAATTGCAGACATGTTGACTCGTGTGCGTAACGCCAATACGGCGATGCACGACATCGTCAAAATGCCTTCATCCAAGATGAAGGAATCTTTGGCAAAGATCCTCGTTCGCGAGGGTTACATCGCTGGCTACAACATCGCGGTCAACGACGGCAAGCCTGGTTCGACGTTGAGCATTGAGCTCAAGTATTCGGCCGAGCGTGTTCGTTCCATTTCCGGCATTCAGCGGGTTTCCAAGCCCGGTCTGCGTGTCTACCGTCAAGCCGATCAGCTCCCTCGGGTGCTGGGTGGTATGGGCGTTGCTGTCCTCTCAACTAGCCAAGGGCTCCTCACCGATCGCGAAGCGCGTCAGCGCAACGTGGGCGGCGAGATTGTCTGCTTCGTCTGGTGATCGCACATGTCTCGAATCGGTAAAAACCCCATCGCAGTTCCATCTGGCGTCAGCATCACCATCGCTGCTGGCACCATCACCGTGAAGGGTGGCAAAGGCACACTGAGCCGCTCCATCCCCGGTGCCATCACTGTTCGCGAAGATGGCTCGACCTTGCTGGTTGAGCGTCCCAACGACGAGCGTGCCAACAAGGCGTTGCATGGCCTCACCCGCACGTTGGTATCCAACATGGTTACCGGCGTGAGCGCAGGCTTCGTCAAGGAATTGGAGATCATCGGCGTTGGTTACCGCGCTGTGCTCCAGGGCCCAAAGAAACTTGAGCTTTCCCTTGGCTTTAGCCATCCAGTTTTTGTTGACGCACCCGAAGGAATCGAGTTTGAGGTTCCAGCCGCAACTCGGCTCATCGTCAAGGGCATTGACAAAGAACAGGTCGGTCAAGTGGCCGCCAACATCCGCAAAATCCGTAAGCCCGAACCTTATAAGGGCAAGGGCGTCCGTTACCTCGGCGAAGTTGTTCGTCGCAAGGCCGGCAAAGCAGCCAAGAAGTGATTGGGAAGTAGAACATGCCTACCGCAACCCAAAAGAAACAGCAGGGCCGAATCCGTCGCCACGCTCGCGCCCGCAAAAAGGTCGTTGGTTCTGCCAGCCGACCTCGTTTGTCGGTGTTTCGTTCGAACAGTCACATTGTGGCTCAGATTATTGACGACGTGACCGGCCGTACGCTTGCTTCTGCTTCAACGCACGAAGCCGGTATCAAGTCATCAGGTTCGACCGGTAACAAGACCGCTTCGGCCAAGGTCGGATCGCTTGTTGCTGAGCGAGCCAAGGCCGCTGGCGTCGACAAGGTCGTTTTCGATCGTGGCGGGTTCATTTATCACGGCCGCATTGCTGCGGTTGCCGATGCTGCTCGCGCAGCAGGACTGGAGTTCTGAGATGGCCAACGAGCGAGATACCCGTGGCGGCGATCGATCAGAGCGCGCAGACGGTTACGAAGAGCGCGTCATTCATATCAACCGTGTTGCCAAGGTCGTCAAGGGCGGCCGTCGATTCCAGTTCACGGCTCTTGTCGTGATTGGTGACGGCAGCGGCAAGGTTGGCCTGGGCTACGGCAAGGCAAAAGAAGTTCCTGCTGCGATTGCTAAGGGTGTCGAGGCTGCCAAGCGCGCCATGTTCACCGTTCCCTTGGCTGGCTCCACCATCACCCACCCAATCATGGGTGAAAAAGGTGCTGGTCGAGTGATGCTGAAGCCTGCGGCTCCCGGTACCGGCGTTATCGCTGGCGGTGCTGCACGAGTCATCTTGGAAGCTGCTGGCATCCACGATGTGCTGTGCAAGTCATT
>JANMEI010000379.1:0-3623 GCA_031376865.1 Acidimicrobiia bacterium
CTCCCCCATCGTCTTGCCCGTGCAGGTCATCACGTCGCCATGCAAGATTCCGGCGTCGAGCAGATGCTTCATGACGACCGGGATGCCGCCCACGTTGTCGATGTCGGTCAGGTGATAGCGGCCGCCCGGCTTGGTGTCAGCAATGTGCGGCACCCGAGCACCAACCCGATTGAAATCAGCCAACGTCAGGTTGACACGCGCCTCGTGTGCGATGGCCAACAAATGCAGCACGGCGTTGGTCGAACCGCCCAAGGCCAACGTGACGGCGATCGCGTTTTCGAATGCTTCCATGGTGAGGATGTCACGTGCACGTATGTTTTTTTCAAGCAGGTTCATGACCGCAGCACCCGACGCATACGCAAGGTCGTCTCGGCGACGATCAACCGCAGGCGCGCTCGCTGATCCGGGCAACGCAAGCCCAAGCGCTTCTCCGATTGAAGCCATCGTGTTCGCAGTGAACATACCGGCGCATGCACCTTCGGTGGGGCACGCGTTGTGTTCGATCAGCGATAGCTCTTCATCTGTCAACTTACCAACCGCATGCGCGCCGACCGCTTCGAACACGCTGGTGATGTCGAGCGCTTCGCCGTTTGCGCCGCGACCGGGAAGAATAGAACCGCCGTACACAAACACCGATGGCAGGTTCAGGCGAGCTGCGGCCATCATCATGCCGGGCAAACTCTTGTCGCATCCGGCGAAGGTAACCAGCGCATCGAGCCGTTCGGCGTGCATGACGCACTCCACCGAGTCAGCAATGATCTCGCGAGATACCAGCGAGGCTCGCATCCCTTCATGACCCATCGAAATTCCATCAGACACCGCAATGGTGTTGAACATCATCGGGAAGCCGCCGTTGGCAAAGACGCCTTCTTTGGCTCGGCGGGCGAGACGGTCGAGTGGCATATTGCAAGGGGTGACTTCGTTCCATGACGACGCCACACCCACCTGCGGCTTATCCCAGTCGTTGTCGGTCATACCCACTGCACGCAACATCGAGCGGGCAGGAGCTTTTTTTGGGCCTTCGGTGACATCGGTGCTGCGGATTTTCTGCGGGTTCGGAGCCATACGTTCACTTTAGAGCGACTGGGCCTGAAAGACTTCTCTTATGACCTCATCGACGACACGCGCCGATAAACCCAGCAAAACCGCATGGGACAGCACGCCCGAGGTTGGCGAGTACCTGACTGACAACGACCCCAAGACCCGCCTCATCCGCAAGATTCGCATTACCAAGTGGATGGCGATCTTGGAAACCGTCAGCTACTGCGCTCTATTGGTACCGATGTATCGCAAACACATCTTGAACGACGACGGCAACATGAATTACTCCATCCTTCGGATCATTGCGTACTTCCACGGGATCATCGCCGCTGCGTTTGCCGTCATGGCCTTCGATATCCGCAAGGCCATGAAATGGTCGTGGGCGTTCTTCGTGGTCACCTTGCTCGGCCCCCCTGGCGCCCTGATTGCGCACACCAGGTTGCGTCGCCAGCCGGTTCCGGATGACGTCACCAACGACGACATGTTCTTCTAAGCAGTCGGTTCTCCTACGCAGGGTCGTTTTGCAGCAGTTCCACCCAGTTGCCGTCGGGGTCTTCGATCATGGTGATGGTGATGCCGGCTCGAACGGTCGTTGGCTCTAAGGCAACCACGTAGCCAGCGGCGCGGCAGGCCTCGACCGACTCAACCAGGTTTCGGACCCAGATAGTGAGATAGCGGATACCGATAGCGGTGCCGGGCCCACCCGGTACGTGAGTGCGAGATGGGCTGTCGAACTCAACAAACTTGAACGTCGTGTCACCGGCTTGCACCCGATGCATCGTGCCCGGCCCCGAAACCGGCATCGGCATATCCATCACGTGGGCGAGGCCAAGAAGATCGCAATAGAAGGCCTTCGTGGCAGCCCAGCTACGAATGGTGATACCGAAATCAACAGCGGACTTGGCTGGGTCGAGTTGCAACATGGACCCGAGGGTATCGGGTCTGACAGCCGATTCACCAAAAAGATCTTCAGGATGACGTCGAAGCTGTCGATACTTCCCACATGAGCATGTCTGTTGCCGCATCGTCAGGTTCCCTCGAAGACCGCATCCGTCAAGCAAAGCGCTCGGTCACCACCAGCGGTATGCGTGTTGGCCGCATGGGGGCAATGATCGCCTGCGTTGGCGTCGCAATGATCGGCGCGTCGTTTATTGCACCGTCTGGTTTGCAGATGCTGATGCGGGTACTCGGTGGCGCCGCTGCGTTGTTCGGCATTGTTCCGTTCATGCTGGGCTGGAAACAAGCCAAGCAGGGCTCACCATTTCTTCGCGCACTCAGCACTCCGAAAGAAGTCGAAGCGTTGCTGATGGAAGAGAAGCCACTTGCTGGCGATCGTCGCTCGTTGAGCGTGTTGCTGGGTGATGGCACCTCGCAGAGTGTTGCCCTGCCAGCGCAAGAAGCAGGCGAGCTGTTCACGCTGGTGCAAGAACTGAATCCTGCCGCACAGTGCGAAGTAACCGCCGGCGCTCAGCGCCAGCTTGCTGCCCTAAAGCCATAGTGCCGTTGGCGGACGTTGATTTGGATGAATCGATCGTCGTCCAGACTCTGCTGCACCGACGCGACATCGCTCGACCACTTCTCCGCCGATTGATCTTCGTCGCACCGATCTACTTCGTCCTTGGAAGTGTTGTTGCGGGCTATGCGCTCGAATTAGACAGCGTTTCGTTGGGGATTACTGCTGGCGCTCTCATCGGAGCATTCTCTGTACCTATCGCTATGGTTGCAATTCTCTTTGGCAAGAATCATCAGCCGATCGCATCAACGAGAACGTTTTCCCGACATGGTGTAGGTATTGCGATTCCGGGCTGGGAGTCCCAAGTTGCCTGGTCCAATGTCCTCGAACGCAGATCAACAGGTCGCTTCCGTGTGCTGCAACTCCAACCGTCAGGGCAGCGGGTGTATCTGAAGAAGTCCGAGCTGACAACTGAACAATGGGCGCAGGTTGATCGCCTACACCGTTCGGCCATTGCCCTGCCAACCGTTCAATCTTGAACGAACTCAAAAGGCGTGCGTTGACTGGGGGTCAAGAGGTCGTGGGTTCAAATCCCGCCAGCCCGACCGCTGCCAGCCCGACTCAAAAACCGCAGGTACCTGCTGCAGAAGTTCATCGACTCGATTGGTCCTGAGCCGTCCGGTTGGCATGGTGCCGTGTCAGGGGAGTCGTTGGCGGTCGAATTCCTGTTGAAGACGCGGTCGTCGTTTGTGGGTTTCGCGTAACTCAGCAATGAAGGCATCGGTCTGTTCGGCGTGGTTTGTGTGAGCGGCAAGTTTTCGCATTTTGGCCAGGCGTTTCGCTGCTCGTCGGTAGTTTTGGGCGTCGGCGTTGACCAGTTCGTGCTCGACGAGTTGCTGGTAGACGGGGAGAACGGCCGAGGGGTCGACTGTTTCGTAAGCCTTCACCAACTCTTCCCAAACTTGAGTATCGACGAGTTCGGTTTGGTGAGCTTGCTCCCAGGCGAGTTGCGGGTTCTGGAGGGTGAGGAGAGAAAACAAAACCAAGTCGCGTGGTCGTGAGAACAAAGTCTGAATGACTTCACGCTCGTAGCCATTCCACTCGTCGCCTGCGGCGGCATGCAGACGCG
>JANMEI010000421.1:0-4117 GCA_031376865.1 Acidimicrobiia bacterium
TCGAGATGAAGTATTTCTTCACCCGCAAATTGGCCCTCATCAAAGAGTCCGACGCGTTTGTGGTGATGCCGGGTGGGTTTGGCACGCTCGACGAGGCCTTTGAGTTGTTGACCTTGCTACAAACCGGGAAAGCGACACCGGTGCCGGTGGTGTTTCTCGGGCTCGGTCAGGGGTTTTGGCATGCCTGGGAAGGATTCGTCAACACCGTCATCGAGCAGGGATACGCGGGCGATACCGATCGACGGCTGTACCGGATTACCAACCAAATCGATGAGGCGGTCCACGAGGTCACCAGCTTTTACAACAACTACCGGTCGGTGCGGTGGGTTGGTGAACAATTGGTGGTTCGCTTGCGGTTAGCACCCACACCACGTCGGCTGGCCGAGCTCAACGTGGAGTTTGCCGACTGGATGGGGCCCGAAGGGATGACCGTGGTCGAGCCATTTCCCGTCGAGGTGAGAGAACACGACGATCTTGACGCAGCGAGAGTTGCCTTGCGGTGGAATCGGCGTCAGCCCGGTCGGCTGCGATTACTGATCGACGCCCTCAATTACCCCGACGCAACCCAGGTCAGTTGAACTGAGGGCCCACTTCGCGAGTCCGCTTGATCTCGTAGACCCCCTCAACCTGCGACAGCAGCAGGTATGCGTCCCATACTTTGATGGCGTCATCGCCGGTTGGGGCCGGGCTCATTACCGGACCGAAAAACACTGATTTGGCTCCCTCCGGAAGGATGATGGGGATACCGACGTCCTTACCGACCAGCACACTTCCCGCTTCGGTTGAGGCTCGGATGCCGTGATCCCAGCTGTCGTCATCGGCATGTTTGAGCACGGCTGCATCGACCCCAGCGTCGGCTACGGCGGCGGCAAGCCCTTCTAGCGAGCCGTCTTGTTGCAGGTGGATTCGCTCACCGAACGCGGTGTACAACGCCGCAACGGCGTCATTGCCGTATCCGGCGCGAGCAGCTTCAATGACGCGGAGGCCCTTCCATTGCGCCTTGAGCGGTCCACTGAACTGTTCAGGAATGTTGTCGCCGTTATGGTGAAGTAACGAGAACGTTCGCCAGTTAACGGTGAGGTGTTTCTCGTGGGCCACTTCAACCATCCAACGCGACGTGATCCACGTCCACGGGCAAGCCGGATCAAACCAAAAATCAACAGAGGTCAGAGAGGTCATGGCCAGAAAACTTATCGCTGCTGTCTGACCTACTCACGCGGTGCCTCTACGATCTGCGAACCATTCCACTCTTCAGGAGCAACAACATGAGCACCGTGACCCTTGGCGGCAATCCTTTCAGCACATCCGGCGACCTTCCTGCCGTCGGTTCGACCCCGTCGTTCTCACTCACAAAAGGTGATTTGTCAGAAACCACGCAGGCTGACTACGCCGGCAAGCGAGTGGTGTTGAACATCTTCCCGTCGGTTGATACGCCAACCTGCGCGCAAAGCGTTCGCACCTTCAATGCTCGCGCTGGCGAGGCCGACAACACCGTCGTGTTATGTGTGTCTGCCGATCTTCCCTTTGCTCAGGGTCGCTTTTGCGGATCTGAAGGTCTGGAAAACGTCACCACCGCGTCGTCGTTCCGCAGCCCAGCATTCGGCCAAGATTTTGGCTTGTCGATGGTTGACGGTCCGTTGGCAGGTTTGCTCGCCCGAGCCGTCGTGGTGCTTAACGAGAGCGGAACGGTCGTGCACTCGCAGTTGGTGGGCGAGATCGCCGATGAGCCAAATTACGACGATGCATTGAGCTCGTTGAAGTAAGAACCGTCGGGAGGCTTGTCGGAAACTCAGCCTGTTACGTCGTCTGAGATCATGGGACGTCAAGGAAAAGGAAGACTGACAACTCGGACGAAGATTCGCTGTGCCAATTGGTGATTCTGTTGAGCCAGTTTCTTTTGTTGATCCGCGGCTAGTTCCAACCGGGCCGAAGAATTCCAGCCATGGCTGCCGATGACCCCTGATGAACCCAGCCCGGAGACACCGGCCAGACGTCGCCGCCCTTTACCCACGTATCTGTGACCGCTTCGTTCACTAACTCACGGTCGCCTGGAAGTCTCTCAGTCGAAATACTCGAACCGTCTTTGCTCCAAACAGTTGCGTCAGGATCAACAAAGAGCGTCTCGACGAAGCCACCGGCTGCAGCAGCGGCCAAGGTCATCGGATCGTTGCTGGTACGGCCGGTTCCGGCAAATTCGTTGTATCGCTGTTGCGCAGCCACCAACTGTTGCTGAAGAAACGGTTCCACCGCGGCCCACGCCGCAGCGTGCAACTCCAGCAACGAAGTTTCGTCAGGGTTGCCAACGATCCCTGCCTTGAGGACGTTCGTCAACTTCGAGTGGCTCACAAACCCAGCGATTTCCCGTTCAACCGCCGCCACAACGAGCGGCATCGGGTGAGCCCCGAACTCCGTTACTAATGCGTCATCCAACAAGCGAAAGTAGTGCGCGTGTCGCTGGAGGTCTTCATCGTTCTGCGAGTTCGACCCATGCACTGTGGAGGTCAGCCGACCTCCAGATCCAAAGCGCATGCCGCCGTGGCGATTGAGCAAGTTGTCACTGCTCTCAAACCACAGCGCATCATCCAAACCATCGGGAAGGTCAGGCACACGGATCGCCGAGAGGTTGTGTCGATCCCCGAGAAACACATGTGCATGGTTCAGGCTCAGCGCAAGCACACGAAACTGAGTATCAGGAATCAATGCGGGCAGGGTTGGCGTAATCGCAAATCGGTCAGCGACTAATCCAACCGTTGAGGTTTCTCCAGGTACACGTCGCACTTTGACGACATCCTTGGCCAAATAGATGGCGAGTCCTTGCGAAACGTCTCGCCAGAATTTGTCGTCTTCAAGGATTTCCTCGGCTGGCGCAAGAAGCTCATCGGTTTGCAGGGCTCCTGTACGTGCGCGAACTTCGTCTCGTGCGCTGGCCAGCAGATTTTTCAGTCGTAAACGCCCCTCTTTGGCGCCTTCCGGTCCGTGCGTTGTCGGCAAGATCAACGACACACACAGGGGGTCATGGACACGAGCTAGTTCCATCGCGGTTTTCGTCGTCAGCATCTCAAGCATCGCTTTATGGTGATCGCTCGATCCGTGAAACAACAGGGACTAATGGTCCTCAGCGATGGGTCGGTAGTCCCTCCCTCCCTCACTCACTCACTCACTCACTCTCGAGCACCAAGTTCTACCAGCATGTTTGCGATTGTCTCGGCTGCGTTGGGGGTGGCCAATTTCGCGTGCGCTGCTCCCATCAGGATTCGTTGCTCGACTGAACTCAAGAGCGGGTCAAGCGCGGCAGTGATTGCCTCGCCGGTGCAGTCGGCTTGCCGAACAATGAGTGCTCCTCCGGCGCTCGCTGATCGTTGCGCGTTCTTCAGCTGTTCATCAGCGCTGGTTGGTTCCAACGGAACAAACACAACCGGTTTCCCGAGTGCAGAGGCCTCTGAAACTGTTCCGGCTCCCGCCCGGGCAAGCAACACGTCGGCCACGGCCCACGCATCGCCAATCTCGTCGCGTTCAATAAACGGGCGAATCTGCCAGCGTGACGCCAGTTCGGGTGAAAGCGAGTTGCGGCGGTGTTGCAGCTCATCGTTGTCGGAAGTGCCGCATTGGTGAAGTATGCGCGCATGCTGTAGCAATTGCTCGGCGGCCTCAGATACTGCCCGGTTGATGACTCGTGCGCCTTGAGCACCTCCCGTGACGTACACACAAGGCAAATCGGCATCCGATTTCAAGAACCCAAATCGTGACGCATTGGCAGCCGTACCGCTAAACAGTTCGGGCCGCAGCGGGTTGCCGGTCACGGTTGCTTTGGCTGCCAACTTGTTTGACAACAGTTGTTTCGATTCGTCGAACGTGACCGCAATCCGTTTGGCGAATCGACCTGCGATGCGGTTGGCCAGGCCCACCGTGACGGTTTGCTCGTGGGTGAGTACAGGTACCCGCAACAACGCCGCAGCCAAGACAGTAGGCACACACACATATCCCCCGGTTGAGAGGACCACGTTTGGCTTGAATACTCGGACGGCTCGAAATGCTTGAACTATTCCCAGTGGGATGCGGGCGAAGTCTCGAAGATTGCTGACCGAGAGCAGCTTCAGCGGGTTCGAAGCCCGACGCA
>JANMEI010000435.1:0-2736 GCA_031376865.1 Acidimicrobiia bacterium
CGGCACCATCGCTCGCAGCGTGATTACGTTCGATTGAGCAAAATCCGACCTACCCCGCAGGCTAGTTGCGGGGAACCTTGATCCAAGGAATGTCTTTGTCGAGGCGTGGTTCGCCGGGAAGGCCAAGAACCTGTTCACCCAAGATGTTTCGCATGATCTCCGATGTACCGCCCTCGATCGAGTTTGCACGTGTGCGTAGGAATGCATACCGGGCGCCGCGCGACGCGCCGGTGGTTTCTAGTTCCTCAGGTCGCCGGAATGAGTAGTCGTATCCAATTTGTCCGTCAGGGCCCATCAGGTTGACGCAAAAACTGAACAGCTCTTTGTTGAGCTCTGCCATTGCCAGTTTGGCGACAGAGAATTCAGGCCCCGGGTTGCCAACTCGGGCATTTTGTGCGGCCCGAACGTTGGTGAGCCGGGCCACTTCACCGCGAACCCAGAGTTTCATCAACATGTCTTTGGCCTGAGCTGTTTGCTGATGTTCTGCGACGGACTCCCAGACTTTGACCGCTTCACGTGCAGCGCCGCCTTTTTTCACTTCACCGCTACCACCTCCACCGATTTCGGCGCGTTCGTTCATCAACGTAGTGAGAGCAACCCGCCATCCTTCGCCTTCGGCTCCGATCCGGTTTGTATCAGGGACTCGTGCGTCGGTCATGTAGACCTCGTTGAACTCTGCCTCGCCGGTGATCTGTCGAAGCGGTCGAACCTCGACACCTTCTGCGCGCATATCAAGGGCAAAGTACGTCATGCCTTTGTGCTTAGGTGCGTCGGGATTGGTGCGAGTAACGAGCATTCCCCAATCGCCGAGATGCGCCATGGTGTTCCAAACCTTCTGCCCGTTCACCACCCATTCATCGCCGTCGCGCAACGCTTTTGTGCCCAAACCAGCGAAGTCACTTCCTGCGCCTGGTTCAGAAAACAACTGACACCAACGCTGTTCGCCAGTGAACATAGGTCGGAGAAACCGAGTCTTTTGTTCATCGGACCCGTGCGTCACAATGGTCGGGCCCGCCAAAGCCATGAAAAACGTCGATGGATCTTGCGGTCGAGCACCGGCCGCGTGCAAGCGCTTTTCCACAACTCCATTGAGTTCGGGTCGCAAGCCCAGTCCGCCAAAACCCTTCGGGAAGTGCACCCATCCCAAGCCAGCATCAAACCGAGCACTGCGAAACGCCACATCCTCGACCGACTTGGGATCGTGTGCTGCCAGCAGCGCATCAAGCGCGTCGTTTACCTGTTGGAGTTGTGCATCAGACATGGCCCCATTCTTGCCGCTAGCGACGTGTTCGACCTAACCGAAGGTCGGGAAGTCATTCAGAAAGTCATTCGGGAAGTCATTCGGTAAGCAGTACCCGTATCTCCACGTCGACTGGATCGCCCGGTTCGATCTCCTCGGCTTTCCGGATAGCTTTCTTGACCGGGAGCAGGTATGCGCGACTGGCTGATTCGGGAAACACCGAGGTCTTCCAAACCATATCGCCAATGGTTGCCTCAACTCGAATTGAGCCAAATCTGCCGGTGAGGCCACCCATCTGTTCGCGTAGTTCTGCGGATTGATCCAGGGGGACACGGATGAAGAACCACGAAGTGGCAGTCGAGGTCCATTCAAACAACTCTCCCGAGAAGCTGAAGGCAAGATCTTCGTTATCGGTTTGTTCCATCGTCTCGGAGTGCTGCGAGCGTCGTTGCCGTTGCCGTTGCTGTCAAGGTTTTGTAGTCGAGCTTTCCGTTGGGGGCCCTTCCAATAGTTGGGACCACGAGTATCTGTTTAGGTGCCTTGTAGGAAGCGAGACGATCCTTCACATGGGTGATCAGTTCGTGTGCGTCGAATACCGATCCCGGGTGGAGTTCCACCAAGGCGGTAATGGCTTGTCCGAATCGTTCATCGGGAAGTCCAACGACCGCTGCATCAGCCACCCAAACATGAAGTTTCAGTACTTCTTCCACCTCTTCGGGATACACCTTCTCGCCACCGGTGTTGATGCATTGGCTGCCGCGCCCCAACAGGTTGACAACGCCGTGTTCGTCAACGGTTGCCCAGTCGCCAGGAACGCTGTAGCGAACACCGTTGTAGACGAGGAACGTGGCGGCGCTTTTTTCCGGGTCTTTCCAATAGCCGGTCGGAGTGAATCCCCGGAGAGCCACTCGGCCCCTCTCGCCGCTGCCCCACGCAACTTCGGTGCCATCTTCGGTGAGTACTTTGGTGTTGGGGCCTAGCGTGAAGGTTGCCGTTTTCATTTCGGCACCGGCGGTGGTGGTGTTGGAAGCCATGCCGATTGCTTCAGATGACCCGAGGGTGTCGACCATGATGAGGCGGGGATTGTGTGCGAGGAGCCCCGCTTTCGTTTCTGCGCTCCACATGACTCCGCTCGATACGATGACCCGCATCGACGAGATGTCCCATCGGTGCTGCTCGGCGTCGAGGGCGCGAAGAATAGGTTTGGCAAAGGCATCACCCACGATCGATGTTGAGTTGACACCAATTGCTTGCACCGTATCGAGGAACTCGATCACATCGAAACTGCGTTTGCTCAGGGTGACGATCGATCCGCCCATGTTCAGATTGCTGAACGCTCCAAACAACCCGGTGCCATGCATGAGCGGTGCTGCTGGAAGATTTCGGGGGCCGGGTTTACTTGCTCGTTGAGTCAGGACCTCGAGAGACGGAAATGCTCCGAGGTTGATGCGGTTGCTGGACTCGAACGCCCCGACGAGATCCGCTTGGCGCCACAT
>JANMEI010000445.1:0-1024 GCA_031376865.1 Acidimicrobiia bacterium
TGAGCGAGCAGCGTTCCAACGCACAATCATGGTTTCGATCGGCATAACGTTGAGTGCGAGCAGCAGCACGGTGGCCGCCAATGCGGCCACGCCAATGATCGGTAACCGGTCGGTCGGCCGACGCTGCCAGATGGCCAGACACGTGAAAACTACCGCAAGCAGCACCGCTGCCGATTGCGCCAGTACCCGGAGCATGGTCAAACCCCAAACGTCCGCACCGATCCACAGTCGACGTGACGCCACGACAATCACGAGAAGGGTCAACGCAATCAGACTTTGCAATGCGCGTCGAGCACTCTTTTCCCATCGTCGTTCGCGCAGTATCGAATGAGTACATATCAACGCAAACAGCACCACGGCGCACGCTGCAAGAAGTGGGAAGAACCCTTCTTTTGCAATCTCGTTGTAGCTCACCACCTCTACTTCGAGTCGTGACGCAAGGCCGAGGACGTTGGCGATTTGTCCAAGCCCGAACACGCCGAGCACTGCATTCAACATCCACGTCGCACCGACTACCTCACGTGACAGTCGAATTCGATTGGAAACTTTGGTTGTCTCAGGTGTCGGGTCGTACCTGACAAACGGGGGAGCCGTCGAAACGCGTGGCACCATCTTGCGCTGACGCGATTGGGCTCCAGCCAGGGCGAGGAGGGTCAGCCCAACCCACAGGCCAACAGCACCATTGACCACATGCGATCCATCCACTGACAGATCTTTCATCAGTTGAAACGGAGCATTCAGCAACTTGCCGATCACTTTGTTGAACACCGCGTCTCCGGCGCGCAACAGTGGAATCACGATCAGCAGAATTGGCGCAGCCATGGCCAACGAACGCCACAGTCGAGCCTGAGAACTGCGTTCAACATCGTGCTTACCTCGTCGCCATTTTCGCGTCGGCGAAAGCAGCCACGACGAGGCGGTTCCAACAAAGATCAGCCCTGTCAGCCATCCGATTGCGGCTCGCGCTGCACCTTCGATGAAGCCGGTTCGTGTAAGCCGAAACAAAGAGCCCGATCGAGCGGTC
>JANMEI010000453.1:0-4453 GCA_031376865.1 Acidimicrobiia bacterium
CGAGGTCAAGGTCGAAGCTGATAACGCGCCCGCATATGAGTCCGATGAACCGGTCGATGTCACCACCGCCTCGACTCCAGCCGCTCGATCAACTCGTCGCACGCTGGTTGTCGGTGGGCTCAGCGTGGGCGTCCTCGGAGCAATCGGTGCGGGCTCGGCATGGAGGTGGAAGTCGACCCGCCCGGAATATCGCGTGGTGCCTGATCTTGCGGGTCTCGATGCGTCGATTGCTCAAGGGCAGGTGGCTGACCTACAACTTAGTTGGACGATTACCGAACAGTTCGATGAGTCGGCGCCGCCGGGCCAAGTTTTGTCGCAGCTTCCAGCCGTTGGAACGCGGGTGCTCAAGGCGTCCGGTGTCAGCGCGGTGGTATCCAAAGGTCCCGAGCCTCGAGTGGTGCCAACGGTGACGGGGCTCACGGAAGCCGACGCGCTCGCCTTGGCAAAGTCAGTGCAATTGACTGTTGAGGTTCGATTTCGGATCTTCAACGAAACGATTCCTCAAGGTCAAGTGATCACCGCGCAACCGGCAACGGGCACTCTCGAGCGAGGCAAAGCGATTCTGATCGATGTGAGCGACGGTCCTGCTCCTCGGCAGGTTCCCAACATCACCGGCATGACACCCGAGCAAGCGAAAAAGGCGATGCCCGAAGGATTGACGGGCGTGGTCGTTGAACAGGCATCTGAAACCGTTGCCGCGGGGGTTGTGATTGCTGCCAACTACAAACCAACCACGAAGCTCCCGAAGGGTTCGACGGTCAAGATCATTGTGAGCTCGGGCCCGCCCCTGATTCCGATTCCGGCCACCAAAGGGCTCGATGTGGTGACCGCCTCAAAGCGGTTGCGTGACGCTGGGTTTGTGGTTGCTGGATCCGAAGGAGCGCCCGACCAACCGGTCACCGGAACCCGACCCGCAGCGGGCAAGGCGGTTCGAAAAGGAACCGAAGTTGTTGTCATCACCGGCGCCCAAAGTGCGGCGCCAGTGTCGACAACTCTTCCTTAGATTCCGTTGGCGATCGAGATGCCGGCGGGGCCAATCAACACGATAAACAGCGTTGGCAGAATGCACAACACCAGCGGGAACAACACCTTCACCGGCAATTTCATGGCCTTTTCTTCAGCACGCTGACGACGCTTACGTCGTTGTTCAGCAGCTTGAACTCGAAGGACCTGAGCCATCGGCACACCGTACTGCTCAGCCTGAAGAATGGCACCGACAAACTGACGGAGCTCTGGTACTTTGTTGCGATTCGAAAGCCCACGTAGTGCTTCTGCTCGCGACAGGCCCGCTGAAACGTGCTGCAGCGTGCGCATGAATTCTTGCGCCAAAGGTCCTTCGTTTGACTTCGCGGTGCGAGACATTGCTGCATCGAAACCGAGACCGGCTTCAACTCCAACCGTGATCTGATCGAGGTAGTCCGGAAGCGCAGCTTGGATCAGCGCTTGGCGCTTTGACGCCTTGTTCTTCAACAGAATGTCGGGCAAAAAGAAGCCCAATACTGGCTTGCCGATGTACAGCAGTTTCTGGATCAACGGAGGGCCGTACGCAACGTTCTTCATCACGTTCAGCACCAAGAAGAACAGGATGCAGAACACGATCTTCTGCACGATGACAACTTCCGGCTTGCCTTTTGAGTCAGCCAGCATTAATCGTTGTTGGATGGTGGCATACCATCCCATCGGCGTGACCTTATGAATCAACGCAACGATCTTTTCCAACGTTGGTTTGATGGCACGGTCAAGCGCCGACTGTTGCAGCATCGCGTCGCGAAGGTCAGTCGGTCGATTGGTGCCAATCAGGTCATCGGTGGATACCGATGGCTTGGAACCCTTCAACGACATGTAGGCCACACCAGCAGCTGCTGGGAGCAGTGCGGCGCCGAGAATGAGTGTTGGTTGCATGTGCGTTCCTAGAACTCGATCTTGCAGATATTGAAGAGCCAGATACTTCCGATGAGCATCATGAGCGTTGCTGCGCCAACCATGTACAAACCGATCCCATTGAACAACGGGTCCATGTACTCGGGGTTGGACATTTTGATAAATCCACCCAGAACGATTGGCAAGCCAATCAGCACCACGGCAGACAAGCGACCTTCTGCTGAGAGCGTTTTCACCTGGCGGCGAAGATCGGCCCGGTCGCGGATCGTGGTGCCAACCTGTTCGAGCACCTCTGCCAAGTCGCCACCAACCTCTCGGTTGATTTCGACGGCGGGGATCACCCATTCAAGATCTTCACACTGAATGCGGAATGCCAATGCCTTCATCGAGTCGACGAGATCGCGACCGAGCCGTGCTTCTACAACGACACGTTGAAATTCTTCCGACGTTGGCGATTCTGATTCGCGAGCTACGGCGTCGAGTGCCTGCATGAAGCCCTGACCGGCTCGCATCGAAGAGCTAATGAGCTGCAGCGTGTCGCTCAGTTGATCGCCAAATCGCTTGGTTCGCTTCTTCGCTTTTCGGTTCACGATGAATCGGCTGAGGAACGGGCCAACAAAGAACATCAACGCCCCCCAAATGGGGCCCTTCAGGATCCACATCAGCGCGGCCAAGGCGACCGTTCCAACAAGTGAAACGACGATGAACTCGCCTGATCGAAGGTTGATCGCAGCACGTTCGAGCCATGCTTGGATGCCGCTTTGTCTGCCGGAATCTTCGAGTCGTTTTTCAGCGAGGTCGGTCAGCTTGTTGGCCAAGCCGGCCATTGGGGTTTTGACGTCCTTCACTTGCTTTGGCGCAAGCGGGATGCCAGTGAGGTTGACCTTGACCTCTTTCGGCCCGATGGCTTGCATCGCTCCAAAGAAGATCGCTCCACCGATGAAGATCGCTCCAATCAACAAGATCAGATTGCTCGAGAGGATTCGAGTCGCTGCTCCTGGTCCGTCCGGACGAAGCGCAAGTTCAGATGGTTCGAGACCCGAGCGCAGTATCGCTTCGGTGATCTTGCTCAGATTGCCGGTCTCGGTTGCTGGCACGATGACACCTTTGACGCCAAGCAACTCGGTGATGAGCTTCTGCTTAGTTGTGTCAGCGTCACCGGGGGCTCGGGTGTCAACAATGGCAATTGCGACTCCGCTGTTCAGTGCTGCCTGTCGAGACTGCTCGACTTGGGCAACGCTTCCGTTGTTGGTTCCATCTGTTACCAAGACGACAGCCTTTGGCGAAGCCATGGACTTGATGGTGTCGACACCGAGCGCAAGACCTTCGGTGAGTTGAGACTGAGCAGCAACGGCTTCCAGCTCTCCACTGTTTTGGTTGAGTTGATCGAGGGCAGTGATTGCGCCATCGACAGGTCCAGGTGGATACACGGTTGTTCCCGGACCGCCAAATGAAATGATCGCTGCCTGGGCGGTTGGAAGAGACTTGAGTATCTGGCGAGCAGCTGTCTTCGAAGCCTCAAACTGCTGATTCGAAAACCGTGAGGAGTTATCGATGGCAATAACGAGATGGGGTATTCCGGCGTTGGTGCTAGCGGGAATAGTGGTGACCTTGACGGCACCGGGAGCAGCGTTCGTTGGAGCCGCTGCTGGTGCTGTTGGAGCTGCTGGTTGTACGACTGTGGTGGCTGGTTGCGCCGCTGCCTGCGCGGCGCTGCTTGCACCTGTCAGCGCGAGCGCTGCGGTGAGCGATGCGGCGCCGAACAACGACCAAGCACCCCGTCGAAGGCGAGTCTGGCGAAGAGAAGGTTTGAGTTTCACTGGGGTCAGCCCTTCCGACCGAACGTAGAAAGATCAACAGCCCCGAACATGCCCGATGGCAACGAGATGCCATGGTCGAGCAACTTCTCGCTGAACTTCGGACGGATGCCGGTTGGCTTGATAAAGCCCTGATGGCGTCCGTTGGCATCAACACCAGCGCCGTAGTCGAACGCAAAGATGTCGGACAGCGTGATGGTGGTGCCTTCCATACCTTCAACTTCGGTGATGGCTACGACGCGACGTGAGCCGTCTCGGAAACGAGCAATCTGCACGATGAGATCGACTGCACTGGCGATTTGCTGACGAATGGCAAGGGTTGGCAATTCGTAGCCAGCCATCAACACCAGTGTTTCCAATCGGGACAATGCGTCTCGGGGCGTGTTGGCGTGAAGGGTGGTGAGTGATCCATCGTGACCGGTGTTCATTGCCTGGAGCATGTCCAACGCTTCACCGCCACGACATTCGCCGATAACCACTCGATCTGGGCGCATACGAAGTGAGTTCTTGACGAGGTCACGAAGGGTGACTGCGCCTTTGCCTTCGATGTTTGGAGGACGGGTTTCTAGGCGAACAATGTGGGGCTGTCGCAGCTGAAGTTCAACCGCATCTTCAATCGTCACGATTCGCTCGTCTGGAGGAATGAATGACGACAAGATGTTGAGCATCGTCGTCTTTCCGGTGCCGGTGCCGCCAGACACAATGATGTTCAAAGCGCCAGCTACACACGCTGCCAGCAACTGCGCTGATTCAGG
>JANMEI010000465.1:0-7369 GCA_031376865.1 Acidimicrobiia bacterium
GGCGAACTTTGTGTTGTTTCAACCCAATCATTCGCGTGCAGATGATGTTTGGCAACACCTCGTCGATCACGACGTCTTGATTCGCAACTGCTCGACCTGGCCTGGACTAGAAAATTGTCTCCGTGTCACTATCGGGACTGAAAAGGAAAACATGATCTTTCTGAAAGAACTTGGCGAAGCACTCACTGCAACACGCTCCCAGGTGTCGATCGGCGAGTCACGATGACAAGCGCAAGTCGGTCGGCAACCCGTTCACGATCCACGGCCGAAACCTCTATTTCGGTTTCGATCACCCTCGACGGATCAGGCATCGTGACCGCAATGACGGGTATCCCGTTTTTCGACCATATGCTCCATCAACTTGGGAAACACGGCGGCTTCGATCTACAGGTCAACTGCACCGGCGACCTCCAGATCGACACGCACCACACCATCGAAGACGTTGGGATCGCGCTGGGTGAAACGCTGCGCGAGGCCCTCGGTGACAAATCGGGGGTGCGGCGTTTTTCGTCAATATCGGTTCCACTCGACGAAGCCCTGATTGACGTGGCCGTCGACCTGTCGGGACGTCCGTTTTTTGTGTACGACGTTGATCCGTCGGGCGGAACTGGGCAAACGTTCTTGCTTGGCGAGCCGGGTTTTGACCCGCAACTTGCCGAAGAGTTCTGGCGGGCGTTTGTGACGGCCAGCGCAATAACCTTGCATGTCCGGATGCTCTCGGGCCGAAACACGCACCACATCATCGAAGCATCATTTAAAGCGGTGGCACGAGCGCTGCGCGATGCGGTTCGCATCGACGGTCCCGGGGGAGTCCCATCCACTAAAGGCGTGTTGTGAGTGTTGCGGAGCCCGTCAGGAAGCCGCGTATTGCAGTCATCGACTACGGAATCGGTAATCTTCGCTCGGCTGAAAAGGCAGTGCAACGAGCAGGTGCAGATGCGTTTCTCACCTCTGATCCAACGACGATTGATACCGCTGACGGCGTAGTGCTTCCTGGCGTCGGGGCCATGGGTCGATGTATGGAATCGCTCGATCAATTCGGCCTACGCCAAGCGGTGTTGACTGCTGTTGCATCAGGGCGACCCTTTCTCGGTGTGTGTGTTGGGATGCAAATGCTTCACCGCGGATCCACCGAGCACGGAGGGGTAGAAGGGCTCGGAGTATTCGATGCCACTGTTCGCGAAATTCGACCCGCGCCCGATGATGGAGAAGTGCTGAAGGTCCCGCATATGCAGTGGAACCAACTGGAACTTCGGGCGGAAAGCCGGCTGATCAACAAGGCCGACGATCTCTGGGTCTACTTCGTCCATAGCTTTGCCGCCGACGTACATCAAGACGTCGTCAGCACCGTCGATTACGGCGGTCCGATCACTGCAGTGGTCGAGCGAGGATCCGTTATGGGGACGCAGTTTCACCCAGAAAAATCTGGATTGCATGGTCAACGAATTCTTCGCTCGTTCGTTGAGATGTGCGCATCATGAGCGGCTCGGGTCCCACTTCCGCATCAACCGAGTTGTATCCAGCTATCGATTTACTCGATGGTGCATGCGTGCGTCTGGCCCAGGGTGACTACACACGCAAAACGGTGTATTCGTCAGATCCGGTTGAAGTTATTGAACAATTCATTGAGGCCGGTGCGGTATGGGTACATATCGTCGATCTCAACGCAGCACGCGGCGAGGGTCCGCAAAATCGTCAACTCATCTCGACACTGACCGCCCGAGCACACCGGTCCTCAGTGCGGGTCGAAACGGGCGGAGGGGTTCGGTCCGCTGCAGACGCAGCCGCACTCTTTGATGCTGGTGTTGCACGAGTTGTGGTCGGAACCGCAGCCGTTCGACAGCCGCAGGTTATCGACGAGATTGCTGCGCTCCAAGCAGGCGACGTGGCTGTCGGGCTTGACGCCCATCTGTCAGAAGCCGGATTGTGGCAAGTGGCTGTTCAAGGATGGACCGAATCGACAGGCCTGTCGTTGTTTGATGTACTCGCTCGATCGCTTGACAGCGGGGCATCGGCAGTGATCGCTACTGACATCTCTCGTGATGGAATGTTGACCGGTCCTGCCATCCAACTGTATGTGGACCTAATTTCTTTCGCCGCTCAGTCGGTGTTGCCTTCGGTGGCAATCATCGCGAGTGGTGGGATTTCCGGACCCGACGATGTCACTGCCCTCGCCCAATTGGGCGGTCTCGCCGGAGTGATTGCCGGACGAGCAATTTATGAGGGTCTCCTCGATGTTGCGCAGGGCGTTGAGCTGTGCCGCAGCGGAAGCAGGGCACGATGAGGTTGATGGTGGCTCGATGTACCGTCCGATATGAGGGACGGCTCGAATCAGTGTTGGCAGAAGCTGTCCGCTTAGTGATGGTGAAAGCAGATGGCTGTGTGGCCATTCATGCCGATTCAGGTGCCTACAAGCCGCTCAATTGGATGAACGCCCCCAACTCAATCGCCGAATCCGCAACCGAGTGGACGGTCACCAATCCGAAGGGCGAGATACTTCGGATCGAACTTCACGAGGTGTTCAGCGACTCCGCGCACGATCTCGGAATTGAACCCGGGTTAGACAAAGATGGGGTGGAAGCCCAACTTCAAGTACTTCTGGCCGAACGAACCGACACGATCGAACAAGGAATGACTTTGGTTCGGCGCGAGTATCCAACGCCAATTGGCCCGGTCGATCTGCTCTGTAAAGCGGAAGGTGGCGAAACTGTGGCGGTCGAAATTAAGCGACGGGGCGATATCGACGGTGTCGAGCAACTCACTCGCTATCTCGATGAACTCAACCGCGATTCTCGAATTGCGCCCGTTCGAGGCGTTTTTGTCGCTCAAGAAATCAAACCCCAAGCCAAAGTTCTGGCGGAGCGTCGCGGTATCTCCTGGGTTGAGGTTGACTACGACGAGCTACGAGATCGACCAAGCAACGTCCTTCGCCTATTTTGAAGACACCGCGTTTGCCCCGTTGATCGCAAAGTCTTGGTTCACTTCCCCAATCTGCATACGGAGCCAGTCCGATGAGACACGTCATACGAAACCCTTTGCTGGCCTTTGGACTCGCCTTCGGACTCATCGCGGTCATGAGCACTCCGTTCTCCGTGGCTACTGCCGCGGGCGCAGCGACGGTGGTTCCAGCCGTTAGCCGCCAGATGATCGTCGGCATCACTTCGGGCTGGGACGATCGAACTGTTGATCTTCGGATGTTTGAACGTCAGAAGGGCAAGGCGTGGAAACAGGTTGGTCAAACCTGGGAAGGTCGCCTGGGCGCGCAAGGAGTGTCGTGGGGGCGTGGCCTGCATCCCCACGATCCTGTTCCCGAAGGTGCCACGGACAAAGTCGAAGGCGATAAGCGTGCTCCAGCTGGCGTGTTTGACCTGGGCACGGTCTTTGGTTACGCACCCGATGTGCCGCGTCAACAGTCAACGCCGTACCTCCAAGTCAACAATCATGATCTGATGGTCGAAGACCCGCTGTCGCCGTTGTACAACTCTCATGTGCGCCTCGACCACCCGGTGGAAACCGAGTGGGAGCAAGAGAACGCGATGACGCTCAACGACCCGGCCCACGAATTGAAGATCTTTGTTCGCCACAACAAAGATCCACAGCCGATTCCCAATAAGGGCAGCGCAATTCTGCTGCACATACAACGCCCTCGAGATGGATCATTTACCTCTGGCTGTACTGCGATGCCCCGACAGCGATTATTCGACCTCGTGGCCTGGCTGAACTACGCAGTTCGGCCGGTCTATGTGTTGCTTCCGCAAGCAGAGTACGACCGGAAGGCTAGAGCGTGGGGGCTGCCGAAGGCACTCACATCCCCTGCCATCACAGCAACCCCCACCGCACCTTCGACCACCGCACCTTCGACCAGCTTGCCCAACACCATTCCCGTGCAAACGACGAGTAAACCTCCGAAGAAGCGTTAGGCGCTCGGGCTGGGCCTGTTCAGTCAGTAGGTTTGCATGGTGAGAACAATCCGGGTGATCCCCTGCCTCGACGTCGACAACGGTCGCGTCGTCAAAGGAATCAACTTTGTCGGCCTGCGCGATGCGGGAGACCCGGTTGAGCTGGGAGCCCGTTACGACGCTGATGGCGCCGACGAGTTGGTGTTTCTCGACATCACCGCGACGTCTGATGATCGTTCGACGATGTTCGATGTGGTCACCCGAACCGCTGAGGAAGTCTTTATTCCCCTCACCGTCGGTGGAGGAGTCCGAACCGTGAGTGATGCCCGTCGGCTGTTGCGAGCCGGTGCCGACAAGGTATCGGTCAACTCAAGCGCGGTAGCTCGACCAGAGTTGATACGCGAACTGAGCATCGAGTTTGGTGCCCAGGCAGTGGTGGTCGCCGTCGATGCGCGAAGTCGACTGGATGGAAGCGGGTACGAGGTGTTTGTCGCAGGAGGTCGCCAATCCACCGGGATCGATGCATTGGCCTGGGTGCAAACAGCCGAAGCGCTTGGTGCGGGCGAGTTGCTGCTGACCTCGATGGATCGCGACGGCACCCGCGACGGCTTTGACATTTCCCTGACCAGCACCGTTGCTCATCTCGTTGGAATCCCAGTGATCGCCTCAGGTGGGGTTGGGGCAGTTGAGCATCTTGTTGAAGGAGCAGTCGAGGGTCACGCAGATGCGGTGTTGGCAGCAAGTATCTTTCACTTCGGCGACTCAACGATCGCTGAAGCAAAAGCAGCGCTGACAGCGGCAGGTCTCCGGGTTCGCCCGATTCCAGCACCCGAGCGCCACATCTGAATTCGTCGATTGAGAATTAGGTCTCTGTAATGAACAAGTCAATTCACGGAAACGCAGCGGAACTCCAGCGTTTGTATGGCGAACGTTTCGCTGGAATGAGCTCGTACCGCAACGCAGTCTGGCAACGACTGTGTCGTGATTACTTCAGTCGTTGGATTCCAGCCAGTGCAACGGTTCTTGACCTCGGTGCTGGACACTGCGAATTCGTCAATAACGTGACAGCCGCTCGTAAGTACGCATTGGATCTAAACCCCGATGCCAAAGAAGCCGCCAACGCCGACGTGACGTTGCTCCTTCATGACTGCACCACACCGTGGCCGATCGAAGCCGATCATATTGACGTCGTGTTTACGTCCAACTTTTTGGAACATCTCCCCGACAAAGACGCGATCCTCGATGCACTGCATCAAGCCCATCGGGTCCTAGGACCTGGCGGAAAAATTATTGCGATGGGCCCAAATGCCCGCAAAGTGGGCGGCAAGTATTGGGACTTCTTCGATCACCACGTGGCCCTTACGGAGCGCTCGCTGGCCGAAGCATTTGAATCTGCCGGTTTTCACGTCACTACCTGTATTGGACAGTTTCTTCCGTACACCATGTCGGGCGGTCGGCCAAAGCCTGTTGGTCTCGTTACGCTCTATCTCAAGATGCCGTGGGCCTGGAAAATCCTCGGTCAGCAGTTCCTCGTCGTAGCCGAGCGAAGTTGAGCGGTCCGATAGCCTTTCGATCCTGATGGCTAAGCGCACAAACAAACCCGATCCTGCTCAACCGGCGCTGCAAGTCGATTCCGTTACTCCACGAACCACCGGGCAGGGCACCACGGCGGTTAGCATTTCGGCGCACGGCACCACGGCGCTTGGTATCACGATGTTGGCCGACCGAGTCCTTGTTCACATACCCAATCCCGATGGAGAACGCCGTTCGAAGGGCGGATTGCTGATTCCGGCAACTGCGCAAGCCTCTCGCCGGTTGGCATGGGCCGAGGTGGTGGCGATCGGTCCCGGTGTGAGGCTGATTCAGCTCGGCGATCGGGTCTTGTTTAACCCCGAAGATCGCTACGAGGTTGAAGTCGGCGGCGAAGATTATTTGCTGCTCCGAGAACGCGATATCCACGGTGTCGGCGCCGATCGAGCAGGCGGCGCAACCGGCTTGTACCTATAGGTATGCGTCCCAACACGGGTGATTGACCCGTAGATTGGGGACATGGCAGTACCAAACGTTCCTTCCACCGATGATCTTGCCGTATTGACCTGCGGTCTCTCACCGGCGCATCTCGCGAAGATTCGCTGGACCGATGACGGCCTGGTGCCTGCGATAGTTCAAGACGTGAAGTCGCGCGACGTGTTGATGATGGCGTGGATGAACCAGGCCACGCTGACCCTCAGCCTCGACGAAGGGCGCACCGTCTTCTGGAGTAGGTCTCGGCAAGAAGTGTGGCGCAAGGGAGACACCAGTGGCGACCGTCAGTTCATCGTTGCTGCTTCCTATGACTGTGACGGTGACACGTTGCTGTTTGAGGTGATCCAAGAAGGAAAAGGCGCCTGTCACACCGGCAATCGAACGTGTTTCTTCACGTCATTTTCGGATTCCCCGCTATGAGTACTCAATCGCAAGTTGACCAGTTGACCGCCCGAGAGCAGTGGAATGCGCTCGTGTCCGGTGAAGCCTGTATTGCTGGGTTTCGCGATCAGGTACAGGCAATTGGCCAAGACACCATCAAGTTTCTTCATGGGCAACTGTCGCAAAACGTTGAAGGGTTGGGGGTTGGGTCCTCGAGTTGGTCGCTCCTGCTGCAACCCAACGGCCGGGTCATCGCGCTCGTTCGATTGGTTCGAGTCAGCGACGAGCAGGTAACGATCGACGTCGAATCGGGGATGGGTGAGCGAGTGCACGCCGCACTGTCACGCTTTCTTCTCCGTACAAAGTGCACCCTGACACTGACCGAACATGTTCCCGTTCGCCGCCTGACCGGCACTCGAGGTGCTTCGGTCGCAGGGGCCGTTGGTTGCAAGCCGTGGCCAGGGACCGACCTCTTCGACCTCCCTGATCTCTCTGATCTCGGTGCAGCCGATGAACTGACCGTCGGCGCCGTGAGCCATGAAATCGGCAAGGCATGGATGGCCCAGTTCGCCGAACCCCGCCACGACGCAGACTTGCACGACGCAACCCTACCGAGCGAATCAGGAGTAATCCCAGCTTCGGTGGCGTTTGGCAAGGGTTGCTACGTGGGTCAAGAGTTGGTTGAACGAATCGATAGTCGTGGTCGGGTCCTGAAGTCCCTGATGCGAGTGAAGTCTGCGGATACGTTCGCTGTTGATGACGAGTTGTTTGATGGTGACACGAGCGTCGGGAAGGTAACCAGTGCAACTGAACACCCACTTGGCGGCTGTGTCGGTGTGGCATTGGTCAAAATCGCCGAAGATCGAACTCACCTCGCTACTCACACTGGTGCCGCTGTAGAACTACGCGCGCTTATCGAAAAGATAACCTATGAGTAGACGCAGAGGTTCGTTTCGCGTCGGGACTGTTTTGCTCATCACGCTCGCAATCATTGTTGGAGGATGTACGCGCCGATCTTCATCCGCGTACATCGTCGTCCCCACCACCCGTCAGCTGTTGCCAAG
>JANMEI010000476.1:0-2408 GCA_031376865.1 Acidimicrobiia bacterium
AACCGAATCGTAGGGTCGAGCGACGAGCGAAGCGAGTCCGATGGGCCCGAGCGAAACCGTAACGTAGGGTCGAGCGACGAGCGAAGCGAGTCCGATGGGCCCGAGCGAAACCGAAACGTAGGGTCGAGCGACGAGCGAAGCGCGTCCGATGGGCCCGAGCGAACCGGCTAGTGCTGCACTAACGCTATTCCCCCGACGACCATCATCACCCCGGCGCCTTGCGAAATCGACACCTTGTCGCCCAACAGCAGAATCCCGATTGCCATGGTGATCACAACTTCGAAGCCGAGTCCGATCACCACTGCAGTTGAAACGTTGCCGGTTTTGACCGACTTCGCCAACATCATGGCTCCCAACACAAACGACGCCACCACCAGGCAGCTGGGTCCCAGCCGGGTCAAACCCTGAGACTGCTTCATGAACGCAGCACCGATGCTGAACGAGATTGAACCAATCAGGATGAGACCCATAGCTTGATCTTGCGGGTTCCAACAGAACTGCGCATCGGGGAAACCACTGATGTTTGATCGAATCTGGCAAAATGACTCGGTACATCCGAAGGGGGAACACATGCTTCGAAAACAGCAAACCGGCTCGGCGGTCAAGGTGACCTTTTCCGTGCCTGATTCTGGTGTTCCAGTTTCAGTGGTCGGCGAATTCAACGATTGGGATCCAATTCAGCACCCGCTCAAGAAGCGTAGCAACGGAACCAGATCGGCTGCCGTGGAGTTACAACCAGGGCGCGCATATCAGTTCCGCTACCTGGCCGACGGTGGCGTTTTCTTCGATGACGATGCTGCGGACGCGTACGAACCGAATGATCGAGGCGAGCAACACTGCCTCGTCATCGTCTAATTCACGCCAGCGCTGCTAGTCCGCGGCAACGGCCGCGTGGATTCGACCGGTCTCTTCTGCAGTCAAGCCCAAACCGGCAGCAAGTTGTTGCAGGTATGTTGCTTCAACACCGCTGACCTGATCAATGGCGAGCACTGACACGCCGTAGACCTCTTGCTCGAAGCCCTTCGGGACTCGGGCTACTAAGCCGGCGATGTCAACCGGGCCCGAAAGCTCGCGTCGCAGCATGGCGTTTTCTTCTTCGTCAAGATCACCAAGACGGCTGGTGATTGCGTTCATCTCGGTCTCGTCAACGGTTCCATCAGACTTGGCCGCACTGCACATGGCTGAGATCAAAAGTTCAGCATGGCTGTCGTCGAGGTCGGGAATCGACTCAACATCTGTCAAGCGGGCAGGCTGATCGGGTTGTTGCTGTCCGCGGCCCTTCATCAAGCCACCCAACAATCCGCCCAAACCGCCGCCACGACCTGACCCCACCGCGCCGCCCAGCATGGAGCCCGCCAGGCTGCCGATCATCTGACCGGTGCGACCGCCGACTGCGCCGCCAAGGGCACGGCCTCCGAATGAGCCAAGCAAGCTGGCAAGAATTGGTCCAAAACGCATGAGTACTCCTTGTGGTTGGCACCGCAGGTCGGGCCGCCACCGCAGAACGTAGTCGAACTAGTTATGGTTCAAACGCCGCCACACGGAAAATGCCTCAGCATGACCTTTCACATCGTGAACACGGAAAATGGTGGCACCATGATCCAATGCGCGCAGATGAACAGCGATCGTGGCGACATCTCGTTGGGCTGCATCGTCAACCCCGCTGAGTGCGCCGACGAATCGCTTTCTCGAGGCACCAACCATCAGTTGGCAACCCGGGATCAACAACTGGTCAAGTCTTCTTAACAACTCAACGTTTTCGGCCACAGACTTTCCGAACCCGAAGCCAGGGTCGATGATCACTTCGGCAACCCCCGCAGCGCGACACATGTCGACCTGTTGGTGCAAAAACGCCTTCACCTCGCTCACCACATCGTGGTAACCCGCAAAAGAATGGGTTGCACCAAGATCAGCGACCGGCGTGTGCATCACCATCACCGGAACCCCAGCAGCGACAACAGCTGCCAGCATGTTGGGATCACGCAACCCACCCACGTCGTTCACCACGCATGCTCCAGCTTTCACTGCTGCGGTTGCAACTTCGACGTGGCGGCTATCGATGCTGGTCGGCACTCCTCGTCGGGCGAGTTCTCCAATCACCGGCACCACGCGTTCAAGTTCTTCAGTGATTGACACTGGCTGCGCGTTGGGTCGGGTCGATTCGCCACCAATGTCGACGAGGTGCGCGCCATCGCTCATCAGATCGCATGCGTGTTGCACTGCTCGTTCGACGCTGTTCCACTGACCGCCGTCAGAGAATGAGTCAGGCGTGACATTAACAATGCCCATAAGTGTGATGGGTTGAGCAGCAAACGAGAACGGTAGCGACACTTAGTAGTCCGGCTCTGTTTTGTTGAGCTTGTCGACAATGCGCTGGACTCGCTCTGCATTCACGCCGCCGTCACCCG
>JANMEI010000540.1:0-10126 GCA_031376865.1 Acidimicrobiia bacterium
GCAACGTTCGCTGCTGCGCGCCGCCAACAGCTGTCCGCTGCCTTCCCTGACGAGGTGTTGGTAGTCACTGCTGGACGTTTGAAGGTTCGCTCGAACGATACCCACTACAACTTTCGAGCAAACAGCGCGTACGCCTGGCTAACCGGGCATCTCAACGAAGGCGGCGTGTTGGTGATGGCTCCGTCCGGCAAACGGGGCCACAAGGCAACGTTGTTTGTGCGCCCTCGCAACGGGCGTTCAACAATCGATTTCTTTCGTGATCGCGATTACGGCGAGTTGTGGGTTGGTCCTCGTCCGGGCGTCGCAGAAACCTCGTCACGCTTAGGTATTACATGCGAATCGTTAGCCACACTGCCCAAGGCACTGGAAAAGATTCGGCTTGGCGGAAAACCGGTGCGAGTCACATCAGGTGAAGACCGCGACGTCGATGCCCTCCTGAAGGGTCTCACCAAAGCCAAAACCAATGAGCAGTTCGAAGTGGCGTTGTCCGAGTTTCGACTCATCAAAGACGAATGGGAAATTTCCGAACTACAACGCGCGGTCGATGCGACCCATGTTGGTTTCGATGATGTGATCGCCGAGTTTGGCAGGGCGACGTCTGAGCGCTGGTTGGAAGGCACCTTTTTCCGACGAGCACGTACTGATGGAAACGACATCGGTTACGGATCCATTGTTGCGTGCGGGCATCACGCGTGCACGCTGCATTGGACCGACAACGATGGCAAGGTTGCCGATGGCGAGCTTGCCCTCTTAGACATGGGCGTTGAAGGACATAATCTGTACACAGCCGATGTGACCCGCACCGTTCCTATCAGCGGCACCTTCAGTAAGGCGCAACGCCAAGTGTACGAAGCAGTGCTCGATGCACAAGAAGCCGGAATCGCAGCGTGTCGTCCCGGCGAAACGTTCCTTGCCCCGCATCACGCAGCCATGCAGGTGTTGGTCAACTACCTCGTCAAGTGGGGGTTGCTCTCCGGCCATGCCGATGAGCTGATGCGCTCTGAGTTGTATCGTCGATACACGCTGCATGGCACGAGCCATATGTTGGGTATCGATGTGCATGACTGCGCGAAAGCTCGTAACGAGTTTTACCGTGAAGGTCAGTTGCAAGCCGGCATGGTCCTCACCGTCGAACCCGGTTTGTACTTCCAGACCGACGATCAAACCGTGCCGAAAGCCTTACGGGGTATCGGTGTTCGCATCGAAGACGATGTACTGATCACCAGCCGCGGGCCTCGGGTGTTGTCTGCTGCGATCCCCAAGACGGTGACCGATGTTCAGCAATGGGTCCAGCAATCCCGCATGACCAGGCACGGCTCGGCATCACCAAGCATCAGTAACAACAGCGGGAAGGCTAAACAGAAGAGGTGAAGTTTCGGCCATCTTGTGTTGTGTCTGCCATCTGCATGGCGACGGGGTTGGTTCTTGGATCATCGGTTGCGGCGTTGCCACCAGCTACCGCGGCCACGGGCAAGGTAGTCGGCACCGCGGCAGTTGCTGGAGCTGGCTACGAGGTAACAGTGGTCCGTAGCAAAGGATTGGGCGCACCACGAAATCTGGTTCAACTCGACGACCAGTCGCTACTCATCGCCGATTTCGGTGGTTGGGAGCAAAGTCAAGGACGCATCCTTCGAGTTCCTGCCGGGGGCACCGGTCAGCCTGTGGTTTTGTTCAGCAACCTTGATCGGCCTAACGCCATTGTGATTGGGCCGGACCGCAAAGTGTACGTGGGCGAAGTCGGACGAATCTTTCGGTTTGATCCTTCCTCAGCAAAGCCGACCAAGGAATACGTGATTGGCAAGGCGGGCGCAAAGGGCGCCGCCGCTGCGCTGCCCATTCGTAAGCCACATTTGCATCCGCTCGTACAAATGCTGTTCCTGAAAGACGGATCACTGCTTGTCAATGTTGGTTCCGATACCAACAACTGCGCTGGCGGGTCAAAATCCGGAACCTGTGCAGTGGCAACCGGACCCCGTGCTGTCGGTGCAGTCCGCCGGTACGTGTTTGACAAAGTGGGTGGCACGGTCACATCGATGACGGTTATGGCCACCGGCCTGCGCAACTCGATGGGTTTCGCGCAACACAAATCCGGCACGATGTTGCAAATCGAAAACTCTCGCGACGCCATCAATGAAGCTGATCCGAAGCTTGACGATGAGACGTTGCCTCACGACGAACTCAACGAACTTGCAACCGGCAAAAACTATGGATGGCCGTATTGCTTCGACAATCAGGTAAACAGCCCCGAGTTCAAGAAGTATGCGTGCAAACAATCCGTCGCCCCGGTTACGTTGCTTCCGGCGCACAGCGCACCGTTGGGAATGACCTATTGGGATGACCGTCTGGTGATCACCTACCACGGGTACCGAGACACTGGCCACCGGGTTGTTTCGTTCGCTGTCGACGCCAAAGGAAAGCCAGTGGGTTCACCAACCGTGGTGCTTGGCGGCTGGGCTGAAACAGATGACTTTGCTCCGGGCGGTCCGGTTGGGGTTATCGTTACCAAAGACGGTGGGCTGCTCATCGTTGACGATCGCAACGGCACCCTCCTGAAGGTCATCAAAACCAACGAGTAGCGTGATGTCTGAACATATGGACATCATCGAAGCATTTGATCCGGGTGATCCTGCGTTTCAGCAGAATCCCTATCCCACGTTGAATGTGTTGCGCGAGCACACGCCGATCTTCTTCAACCAACGTTCGAGTCAATGGACGGTGACGCGGTTCGAGTTGGTTCACGCTCTCCTACGCGACCGGCGGGTTGGCCGAGTGTTGACCAACG
The DNA here is from genome assembly GCA_031376865.1 of Acidimicrobiia bacterium. Taxonomy (GTDB): domain Bacteria; phylum Actinomycetota; class Acidimicrobiia; order Acidimicrobiales; family JANYDT01; genus JANNBN01. The sequence continues at coordinate 2,783 of JANMEI010000540.1, forward strand.
ATGAAGTGGCGCCGCCGTCATCGTGGCCGGATTTCGAGTCCAGTGAACGGCACTCGTTGCTGAACTTGGAGCCACCTGATCACACACGTATTCGATCGTTGTTGGCCAAGGTGTTTACGCCGTCATCGGTAGCTTCGCTGGCACCGCACTTGCATGAGCTCAGTTCACGATTGCTCACCGAGGCGGTTCAGCACTCAGACATCGATTTGTTGCGCGACTACGCCATGCCCTATTCGATCGATGTGATCTGCACGTTGTTGGGAGTTCCAGTGTCGGATGCATCGCTGTTACTTGGGTGGTCACATGCGATTGTCAAGATGTACGAATTGTCAACTAGGGATGATCAGCGAATGCAGGCTAACGATGCGGCTCGATCGTTCATCGACTACACCCGAGACTTGATCGCTGCCAAACGTGCGACACCAGATGGCATGCTGATTTCCAACCTGGCGCAAGTCGAAGAACATGGGAATCATCTCAGCGAAGACGAGATTATCTGTACGGTGATCGTGTTGTTAAACGCCGGACACGAGGCCACCGTCAATGTTCACGGCAATGGCATGCGCGCATTGATGATGTTTCCGAGAGAGTGGTATCGGGCCCAGAACGGCGAGGTCACTATGCGAAGCGCCATCGAAGAAATGACCCGGTGGGATGCCCCGTTGCAGTTGTTCGAGCGTTTCGTGCTGGTTCGTGAGGGGATTGACGTAGCGGGGACGCATCTGCCACTCGGAACCGAAATTGCCATGCTCTTCGGTGCAGCCAATCGAGACCCCCGACGGTTTCCTGATGCTGATCGATTTGATGTCGCCCGCAATGATCCGGGCCATATCGGATTCGGCGGGGGGATCCACTTTTGTATCGGTGCCCCGTTGGCGCGGCTGGAGTTAGAGATCTCGCTGGAGCACCTACGTCAACACCGAATCGAGTTGGTCAAGGAACCGATTTACGCTCCAACGTTCGTGCTGCACGGCCTCACCGAGCTGCGCGTCAGCGTCAGCCCGGGTTCGTAGTTGCGGTAGCTGTCGTAGTTGCTGTGGCAGTGGTCGATCTGGACAGAAGACGGAACCAGCCGGACTTCCAGGCCAGCGCACTTGACAGCAACCCCACCAGTCCAGCCACCGTAAAGATCAATCCGATGCCACGGTCCTGCCCGGTGCCAAACCAACTGCCGATGGCCCGGGCACCGGCACCGTCGGTCATAAAGGGGATCGCACCAAACTGTGCGATTGGCCCGATGGTTAACGACGTCACCGGCGACGCTGCGTTTTCCACCATCTGCGCAAACCCGAACACCCGGCCCTGTTGTTCGAACGGCACGGTTCGTTGCAACACCGTTTGTTCAGCAGCTTCAACAAACGGCATCAGCGTGAGCCAGCACGCCATCCCGATCGCCAACATGACGATCGATGATCGCAACGCAAACAGCGAACATGCCGTCCAGCAAATCACGTTGATCACCAGGATCGTATGCACAGGTCGTCGGCCAACACCTCGCATGGAAACCAACAAGCCACCGACGATGAAACTGAGGCTGAGTGTTCCCCATAACAAGCCCCATGTTTCTACCGACACCATCGATAACCCATATGCGTCGAGCAGTGCCATGAAGACACCACCAAGGACGTTGTTGAACGCAGCGAATCCGATCAGACCAATGAGTCCCGGTATGGCCTTGATGATCAACCACGAACCTCGGTAGTCAGCCGTTGACCGGTTGTCCGTGGCTGGGGCCGGAAGGTCCCCAGGGATGGAAACGGTCAGAATGTGGAACAAGGTGAGCGCGGTCAACGAAATCGTGATGCCGATAGCCCACCCCATCCCCAACCGACCAATGACCAATCCGCTGAATACCGACGTAATGGCGAACGACAAGCCCATTGACATGCCCACCTTGCCGTTCGCCTTGTCTTGGTCAGCAACTGGCACCAGCAGCGACACGCAGGTGGACATCGCAAGGGAACGCAAGTTGCCTGCAATCGAAGCGGCCAACACGACCAAGATAAAGACCCATAGCATCGGATTGGTGAGGCTGAGCAGTTTCTCTGAGCCAACCAAAAGGTAAATCAGGGCGGCCAGCCCGTAACCGGCCAAGGACCCAATTGACGACAACACCATCGATCGATGCTTGGCATGCCGGTCAACAAAGGTTCCAAATGGCACCGCAACAATCGCGGAGAACAACGAAAACCCGGCACCAATCACCGCCGTGGTCAGGACCGACTTTGTTTCGAGGTATACCCAGAACGTCAACGCAAACCATAAGAACGTCGTGACAACCCCACTGATGGTGGTGTTGATCAGGAGTTGAAGAAACGTGGCCCGATTGTGACGTAACGCTACCTTCTCATTCGGACCCGCCATCGGTCCATAGTATGGGTCAGACGATCCCTTTCGGGACGTCCCGGCTTTGCTACGCGCCCAGGTGATCGAGCGTCATGGCAACATGTAGCGCCATGCCCTGCACCATGCAGGCTTCGTCAAAGCGCACCAGGTTGGAATGGTTCGGATAGGCCTTGTCGATCGGCAACTCGGGCGGGCACGCCCCGAGGAATGCCATCGCTCCTGGAACCTGCTGCAGCACGTAACTAAAGTCCTCGGCTCCCATCACCGGCGCCTTCATATTCAGCGTGCCACGTGGACCCAGCAACGACTCGCCAACACGCAACACATCGTTGGCTACCTGATCATTGTTGACCGTGACAGGGAAACCCAGAATCACCTCAATGTCGGCCTCGGCCTCGTGAGCCAACGCCACATGCTCGGCTACCCGTCGAATGCCATCATGGATTGCTTGGCGCGACTTCTCTGACACAGCGCGAATGGTGCCCAGCACATGTGCGGTTTCGGGGATCACGTTGTTGGTGGTGCCCGCGGTGATCTTGCCTACCGTGATGACGCCTGGATCAAACACGTCGATACGACGCGTGATCATTAACTGCAAAGCAAGAACAATTTCGCACGCAATCGGAATGGGATCACACGCATGGTGCGGGGCGGACGCGTGACCGCCTCGACCACGTACCAATACCGTGAACTGATCGGCCGAAGCCATTTGCGTGCCGCCCTTGATTGCGACCAAGCCCAACGGCACATTGCCACCAACGTGAATGGCAAACGCTTTGTTGACTTCGCCGGCATAGCTCAGCAAGCCGTCTTCCAACATGAACTTGGCACCATGAAATCCCTCTTCGCCCGGTTGGAACATCAGCAGCACGCGACCGTTAATCTCGCTTCGTCGCGCATGCAACAACTTGGCTGCACCAACCAACATGGCCGTGTGCAAATCATGACCACACGCGTGCATTTGACCGTCAACATCGGAACGAAACGCGATCTTGGCATCTTCGTGCAACGGCAACGCATCGGTGTCGGCCCGCAGCAACATGGTGGGCCCATCGCCGCCACCCTCCAACACTGCGGTGACACCTGAGGTGGAAGAACTTTCGTGAATGGTTAGCCCTAGGTGTTCTAACTCGCTGAGCACCCGCTCTTTCGTTTTCGGGTTCTCTAACCCAAGTTCGGGTTGACGATGTAGGTCACGGCGCATTGCCACCGCATCGTCGAACAATCCCTGGGCATCAGAGAGCAGATCGGGCATCGCAGCAGCAAGTGTCTCGTTCACAGTTGCACGTTACCCAATGTCGCGCCGCTCAGTCAGTTCGCCGGTCAGCGATCAGCACCTACACACTTCCGACCGGCCCGACTAAACCAACAAACTGACTGGTTACGTTTTGTTCGTTCGCAGAGCTATTGCTGGACGAGGCCGGTTTGATAGGCGAGGACAACGAGTTGGGCTCGGTCTCGTGCATTGAGTTTCATCATCGCTCGGTTGACATGTGTTTTCGCAGTGAGCGGTGACAGGTGAAGCCGTAACGCGATTTCGTCGTTCGAGATACCGGTAGCCACAAGAGCCATGACTTCACGCTCACGCCCCGTAAGAACATCCAGAACGGTGCTCACTACCCTCGGCGCGTCAGAGCGTTGCTGACTTCGGCCAAACTCGGCGAGCATGGCTTGGGTGGCTCGGGGAGACAGCAACGCTTCACCGCTGGCGACGATTCGTATGGCGTCAAGTAGTTCGTTCGGTTCGATTCCTTTGCCGACGAACCCTGACGCGCCTGCGCGGATTGCTTCGACAACATGAGCGTCGATTTCAAAAGTAGTAAGTATAATTACTTTTACGCCGACGAGATCTTCGTTGGACGTGATTTGCCGTGTTGCTTCGATTCCGTCGAGGATTGGCATTCGGATGTCCATCAGGATCACGTCGGCTCGGGTGTGAAGCGCAAGTCTCACCGCTTCGGAACCGTCGGCGGCTTCGCCAACAACTTCAAGATCGTCTTCGGCATTGATGAGCGCGGCGAAACCGGCGCGAATAAGTGCCTGATCATCTGCGAGCATGACGCGGATCACCGGTTTGGTTCGATCAGTCATGACGGCTCACGGGCAGGCTGATGTCTACATGGAAGGTGCCGTCTGGTTGTGGAGCGGCAGTGATGGTCCCACCGAGCGAAGTAACTCGTTCTCGCATTCCGGTCAGCCCGAATCCCCCGATCGATGGCTGCGAATGTGATGAGCGACGGTTGGCAACGTGAAGCGAGAGAAATTGTTGTTCCCAAGTTATGCGCACGGTCGCGTGGCCATCGCCGTGTTTGTGGGCGTTGGTGAGTGCTTCCTGAATGGCTCGGTATGCCGTGATTGCGGTTGCGTTGTTCACCCGTTTTGGGGCTCCGATGGTTTGGAAGGTCACGTGCATTCCTATCGGCGAAAAGGAGTCAACGAGAGCCGGGATGTCATCAATGGTCGGCACTGGTTCGGTTGAGGTGCCATCTTCGTCAGTGGTCCGGAGCACACCGAGAAGACCACTGAGTTCGTCGAGTACCTCGCGTGCCGATGAACGGATCGCGGCGAGCGCGTTTGCTGCTTCTTCTGGTTTGCTTCGCAACAGGTGCGAGGCAACGCCGGCTTGTACGTTCACAACGGCGATCTTGTGAGCGATCACGTCATGCAATTCTCGAGCAATGTGGAGTCGCTCTTCAATGACTCGTCGTTGCGCTTCGTCTTCTCGGGTTGCTTCTGCAAGCGCTGCTCGTTCTTCTGCTGCGATGAGTGCTTCGCGACGCGTTTTCACGGCGTTACCCGTGGCCACGGCCAGTGTCGGCCACGCAAGGCCGGCCAGCAGTAAGGGTCCAAGGAAGTTTCTGGCGGCAAGAGTGACAATACAAATCACCGTGGCAACCAGGACGATGAGTCCGGCCGCCATAGCTATCTGACGGTCGCAAACCGCAGCAACGGTGAACAGCAAAACCATTGTTATCGGAAGCAAGACTGTCGGCCGCTGCAGCATGACCGCCGAACCGGCAGCAGTCACCAGACCGACCATCAGAGTTGGGATCGGCCATCGACGACGCACGAGCAAGAGGATGACGGCAAGAACTACAGCACCGATGTCAACGCCAAAATTGGGTCGACTACTGACGATCGGGCGAGCCAGGAGCGGGGCGCTTAAAGCGAACCACAATCCAACATCTTGAAGGCGTGAGTCGATGGTCCCGAACCGGCGCAGGCGGGGGGTGGAACTGAAAGAAGGGAAACGAGTCATGGTGCCTACTGCCACACCGTAGCGGCAGGCACCGCGAGTCGTGGTGGTGCCGCCCGTCAAATTGGATTGGCTTCGATAAACACGTTGACACGCTTGGCGATGTCGACGCCTTGATCGGCTTGCAGGAAGTGGCTGGCGTCCGGGTAACTGTGGTGCGGCTGGTTCGCTGCGCCGGGCATCTCCTTGAGAAACGGCCGACCATCACCTTCGCCCACAAGACCAGGGTCGTTACCACCAAAGATAATCAGGAACGGGGCGTTGATTGTTTTGAGTTTTGCTTTCTGAGCGTCGGTGCGGCCAGATAGCTGATTGAGCAGTGATGGGAAAGCGCGCGGCCCGGTCATGTACTCACGACGCGGGAACGGTGCGTTGTATGCGGCCTCTACCTTGGGTGAGAGTGGCTTGTAGGTCAGTGCTTCGACGAACTTTCCGGGTGAGAACTCTTCGGAGTTTCTGGCAAAGCCGGCCCAGCCCGCAAAGCCGCCGCCACCTGCTTCAGATTCGGCGGCTCCTCCGAGCAGGGGTTTTCCGTTAACGTCAAAGAACGGCTGCTGCTGATCAGGGACCAAGTTGACTTGCTCACCGAAAGCTTTGCTTTCCTCGGTGAGTTCGGTGGGGACTTCAAAACCTTTGTACATGTTGGGCATGCCGCCGTTGCCGATGATGTACCTGCTGAACTTGTTTGGGTTGTCAGCTGCGTACCACAGGCCAATCACGCTGCCCCAGTCTTGGGCGAACAACGTAGTGTTGGTGAGCTTGAGTTCGTCGGTGAATGTATCGAGCCGTTTCACATGGTTGTCAAAGCTGTAATAGGAAAGCTCCGCAGGCTTGTCTGAACGGCCCATTCCCAGGTGGTCCATGGCGATGACGTGATGTCCACCGGCAACCAGTCCAGGAATCATGTCCCTGTAGAGGTATGACCATGACGGCTGACCATGAAGCAGCAAAATCGGGGCAGCATCAGCTGGGCCTTCATCGATGTACGCCTGGCGAAGACCATCGATTTCGATATACTTCGGTTCGTAGTCCCAGCCCGGTAAGCCTTCGAAACATGCATCGGGTGTGCGAAGAAACTTCACACCGGTCGCTGTTGTTCTGATCTCCGGTTCGACTCCGCACGCTGCGGCAAGGGCAACAGAAGCAGTTGGAGTTCCAGCATCGACCGTGGAAGGCGCCGCGCCAGCGGGGGCTCCGATTCCTGGAGGAGCCATGCCAGCGGGAAGTTCGCTTTGGCAGGCGGCGAACGCCTTTTGCAGCACTGCTTGATCTGCACCTTCGGGCATCGCGAGAGATCCTTCGGGAAGTTCGATGCCGTTCGTGGCCATACAGTCACGAAACGCTTGGGGAACACCCGGCTGGGCAGCGGCGACGCTCGTGACCGTTTCGCTCGTGGTCGGAGCGAGGCTTATCTCAGGGGTTGTCTCGACGGGTGCTGTGCTTTGACTTGCGGCGGTCGTGTCGGCGACGGAATCGTCATTGGTTTTGGTGCTTGAGCAGCTGGTGAGCAGCATGGTCAGCGTGAGCAACGCGCCGGGCGCGGTTCGAAGAATTCGACGGGACATAGGAGACTCCAAAGGACGAAATGGTTGAGACCGTTGACAAGAAAAGTCAGCGGTGGTTAGGCATCGCGGCGCTGCAGCATGAAGACGGCGACTCCGAGTAGGCCGATTGCCCAGGCAGCAAAGACCGTAAAACCGGCACCGGGGGACAACAATTTGCTACCTCCCGAAACACTCAGG
>JANMEI010000550.1:0-1903 GCA_031376865.1 Acidimicrobiia bacterium
GCCCATATGGAACCCGTCTCTTTCCAATTTGGAACAGCAGACGACTACTCCGACGACTGCCCCGGCCCCGGCACATCGGGACGCACCGCAGAAGGCCGCGCGATGAACGACGCTAACGGCTGCTACATCATCATCAACAACAAACCAGCAAGCGGCATTCTCATCGTCCAGACCATCACCACCTGGCGCGTCACCATCACCTCAAACAACAACCTCGTTCCACAATTCGACGACCTCCAAACCAGTTCAACGTTCGACGTCCCCGTCAAACAAATTCAATCTATTCGAGTCAACTAGCAACAAACCCCGACCGGAAGAAAACACTCGTCTCGGTCAGAATTTCGAATTACCGTCAGTGTTGTGCCGAGATATCAGCAACTCGATGCCGAAGCCGTGCGTCAAACTGCTCGCGCGGTTGAGGCACGTATAACTGCGCGATTCCCCGATCGCCAACTTCGAGTGGTCGCCGGAGAAGTGGTTTCGATGTTTGAAAGGCTGACGTTGTTGGAGCAATCTCAACACCGCTTGCGAGTCCTTCGATGGATCTGCACGGCCATAGTCGCCATGTTGGTTCTGCTTGCCCTTGTCGCGGTGACTGTCGTTATCGTCGATGGCCGAGACGATGCTGCCGGCCTCGGGCCAGGGTGGCTATCTATTGTCGAAAGTGGTGTGAACGACGTGGTGTTTGCGGGCATCGCTGCAGCGTTTCTGTTGGCTATCCCTCGACGAATTGGGCGTGAACAGATTCTCAAAGAGCTACATCGCCTGCGTTCGCTTGCTCACGTCATCGACATGCACCAACTCACCAAAGATCCGGAGCGGGAACTCTCGCAACCAGAGGAGACCGAAGCATCGGTCCGGCCAACGCTCACGCCATCAGATCTTGGTCGATATCTGGATTACTGCAGCGAACTACTCAGCCTGGTATCCAAGAACGCAGCATTGTATGCACAGGTATCAACTGACTCGGTAGTGCTTGACACCGTCAGTGAAATCGAAGCTCTAACCAACGGTCTATCTCGCAAGGTGTGGCAGAAGATCTCGATACTCCACAGCCGTTAGTTACAAATATATTGTACAGAGATGTACATGCATGTACACTAGTCTCATGGTGACAATGACGGTAACCGAAGCTCGAGCAGCCCTGCCTGACGTCGTTGACCGGGTGTTGGCGGGCGAAGAGATTACCTTGACCCGGCACGGGGTCGCTGTTGCGGTAGTTGTGCGCCCCGATGTGTTGGGTGTGCGTCGGGCAGACGTGCTGATTGGTCTCTCGCTGGACGTCAAAAACGTAATCGAACAAGGTCGACGTACGGCGATGTCATCGAAACCAACGCTGACCGTTGCGCAGGCCGAGTCACTCGTTGCTGAAGTAAAAGCATCGCGCGCGCAGCGCTGAACGACGCCTGTTCACTCATGGACGCCTTCGACGCCGATGTCTTGATCTATGCCGCTGTTCATGGTCATGAACTGGGGCGGCGGGTGCGGGCATTGTTTCCGGTCGAAGCCGTTGCTGATACCAACGTAATTGCAGGTGTTGGCTCGGTGCTATTGCTGCCAGAGTTGCTGGCGAAACCGATGCGCGATGGTTCCATTTCTGAAGTAAGTGAACTTGCAATGTTGCTCGGTAGATTGACGCTTCGACCAGTTGACCTCGCAACGGCCGAAATGGCAACAGCGTTGGGCACGACATACAGACTGCGGGCCGCCGACGCAATTCACCTCGCAACCGCGATTGGATCCGGAGCCGATCGCTTCATCACCAACAACGCCAAAGACTTCAAAAAGGTGATCGCCGAGATCAACATCACCTACCCGGCCGATCTGCCCGACCCTTAGCCGTGAGTCAGTCGCTAACTTCGCGCTGCTGAATCGATCACACTCGACACGTCGAAGAAGTCGG
>JANMEI010000581.1:0-10419 GCA_031376865.1 Acidimicrobiia bacterium
ACCATGATCAGCGGGCCGGGAGTGGTTTCGGCGAGCGCCAACCCAGCAATCATTTCGCCGGGCGATAACCATCCGAACACGTTCACTGCACGTTGCGCAACAAACGACAACACTGCATAGGCTCCGCCGAAGGTGACGACCGCAGTTCCTGAAAAGAACACGCCTTGACGAACCACCACATGCGATCCCCCTAGCAGTGCCGCTGCTGCTGCCACCGGCGCCGCCCAGAGGACTCCACCAATCAGAAGTAGTCGGATCGCTCTGCGCGCCGATGGTTGTTCGCCGTGCAATGCAGAGTCAGGAATCACTGGTGGGTTGGAATCAACGGCCTTGGAGGACGAATGGACCATCAGGAATAGCTCGGGCCGCGCACGACTGGCAACCCAACCAATCAGGCCCGCGGCGGCGATCACGAATGGAAACGGAACATTGAACACGAACAGCGCGAGGAACGCGAGGACAGCAACGCCAATCAACACCCGGTTACGAAGCGCCCGCTTCGCAATGCGGTGAACCGCTTGCGACACGATCGCTAACACCGCTGGAGCCAATCCAGCAAACACGGCAGTCACCGCAGTGGTTGCCCCCCACTGTGCATAGACGGCCGACAAGATCATCAACACGATGTACCCGGGGAGCACAAACAACGTGCCAGCCATCAACCCACCACCAGTGCCGTTTACTAACCATCCCAGGTAGATCGCCAGTTGCTGCGCCTCAGGACCGGGCAGCACCGTGCAATACGACAACGCGTGTAAAAACCGTTCTTCGCCAATCCATCGACGCTCTTCGACCAACTCACGATGCATGACGGCAATCTGACCTGCTGGACCACCAAAGGTTCTCAACGAGATGCCGAACCAGGTTCGAGTGGCGGTCCGAAACGGCACCACTTCGTTGGTGGCAGATTCGGTCAACTTCGTCACCTTCATGTCTTAGCCTACGACTCCTCTGACACGAACCAGCCCAATTCGATCAGCTTTAACGCCGCACACGAACTTTCGCGGGACTTTTCCGTCAACGTTTCGTACGATGCGTCTATCGACCGGTTTCGGTCCGGTCGCTCCACCTACAGGAGAACGCTCCAACTAGAGGCAGCAAGACAGGAGAAACTCGTATGCGCGTCGTCGAAGTGATTCGTGCCAAAGGCACCAACGTGATCAGCATTTCCCCATCAGCAACGCTTCACGAAGCGGCGGCGCTCTTGCTCGAGTTCAGGATTGGAGCGCTCATCGTGCTTGATCAGCACGACTCGATCGTGGGCATATTAAGCGAACGGGACATTGTTACGACGATCGCAATTCAAGGAGCCGACGCACTGAGTACCTCGGTTCGCCAAGCAATGAGCACCGATGTGGTGATCTGCTCGCAAGAAGAAACACTTGAACAGCTGATGACGCTCATGACCGAACACCGCATACGTCATCTTCCGGTGGTTGATGCGGGCGCACTCGTTGGGGTGATCAGTATCGGCGACGTGGTGAAGCATCGAATTTCTGAAGTCACGGAAGAATCGAAAGCGCTGTCGGATTACATCACACTGGGGCGCTGAGCAGTACTCGAACGAAGTCACTTCGCTTCCGACCATCGCTCGATAACCCGCGCAACCGCAACGTAGCGAACGTTACTCGTCGGCATCCACCGACGAGCTGCCTCCGATAACGCGCCCTCCACGATCAGTGAAACTTCCTCGGCGTGTTGTCGTGGAGCATGAACCAGCAACTCGTCGTGAAGACACATCACAATCCGAGCGTCTAACGCGCTGATGCGTCCTCGAACTGTTACGGCCCACGCTTTGAACAACTCCGCAGCAGCACCTTGGATGAGTGCATTCCGGGCATAGCGACCTTGCGCTGCAGCAGCACTGCGTTCGTCGGCATCGGCGCTCGCGGCACGTTGCGGCCGCATATGCACCAGCCGACCACCATACGTACGAATATCAATTCCATAGCGGCCATTTTTGTCCGCAGCATCGAGGAAACCCATCGCAACTGGGTATGCGCGTTCCAATCCACGGAGCGCCTCGCCAGCCACTCCAGACGTTGCACCGTACATGGCGCCCAACACCGCAAGCTTCGCAGTCGCTCGATCGACCCCTAAACGCGCCGCTACCGGCGAATACATGTCGTCCTCCAGTGCAGCAGCGCAGAGTGCAGCATCGCCCGACACCGCGGCAAGGACTCGCGGTTCGATCTGCCCTAGATCAGCATGCACAAACACCAGCCCCGGCTCGGCAACCACTGCGTCGCGCAACTCGCCCGGAAGATTATGGAGACCGGCCTGAGCGGTCATCCGGCCAGCAGCACCATCGGAACCGGACCACGCACCACGGAGGCGTCCATCAGCCCCGACATGCTGATCAAGCCAATTAAATCCGTATGTCGTTGACAGCCGCTCCGCTTTTCGCCACACCAGCAGCGCATCAACGAGCGGATGCGCACCTCGAAACGGTTCCAATCGCCACGCTCTCGTGTCCGACACGTCGATGCCAACCGATCGCAGCATCGATCGAACCTGAGCTGGATTTCGAAGATCACGACCCACACCGGCTGGGACATGGGCAAGCACAACCTGATCGCGGCGTTCCCTGGCGGAAATGACATCGGCTTCTGTTGCCGGACGGGTGCCGACGGACGAGGCCAAAATGGCCTCCAATCGAGGGACATCAATCGGCAGTCCATCCTGTTGAAGTTCCAGGCACATCAGTTCAGCGAGCGACTCTGAGCGCGCCACTGTTTCTGCCGCTGCAGGATCGGGCAGCTCACGCAATTGGGTGAGTTGCCTTTCATATGCGCGCAAAGCGATCGAACCCCACTTGCTCATATGATCAAACGACCGCAACGAGCGACCTGCAATCCACTCGGGGCGAAGGTGACCATCAGGACGAACCGGATCATCGAGGTCTTCACCTTCATCAGTTGAGCCACTGAGCAAATCCAACTGACCCATTGAAGGAATTGAGTCGATCGAAAGATTGTGAAGCTTCGCCCAGGCCAACGCCGGTTCCGTTCGCCATCCACCGAAGAGAAGCCGATCAACCGCGAGAAGATCCCAACACATGGTCACTCGCACATCAATAAGGGGCGCCCACCACAACCACCGCGGCCGAAGGCGTTGCTCCACCTCGTTGATGACGGCGACGTGATCCTCGGTTTCAATCCAGCAATGGACATCGACCCCATCAGCGCCGACGCGGGCAAGGACGACGCCGCTTGGTCCGACAACAACGGAAACGAGTTCGCCACGCCCGATCGGCCCCAGGCATTCCATGAGGCTCATCACTCGGCAGTCAATACAGCAACGAGTTCGTCGATGTAGCCAACGGAGGCTGCCAACGGATCGGTCATCTGCAAGGTGAGATGGCCAAGATAGGTGGCGTAGGCGATCCTGGCGCGCATTCGTGCTGCCGCTGGGCGATGACCCAACTGGACAAAAATTCGTTCGAGAAATGCTTGCCGGGCTGCGCTGACCCGCTCCACGACCGTCAAGACAATTGGGTCGTTGACCGCTCCGAAGATCGCGTTCTCATTCTGCTTGCTACTCAGCGAACCGAGTGTGTAGGTCAACAGATCTTTCAATCGATCACTCGGGTCGGTGTTGGATTCGAGCGCCGCAATGACCACCACGGTGGCGTTGTGTTCCCACCGATGCAACGCAGCCTCGACGAGCTCGGAACGGTTTTTGAAGTGCCAGTAAAAACTGCCCTTGGTTACGCCGAGCAGCGAAGCAATCGGCTCAACCGCAACAGAGTCAACTCCTCCACGAGCAATGGCGGCGAGCGCAGCGTCGGCCCAGACCTCGCGTGACAGATGCGACTCGCGAGCGTCTTTGCCTGGCTTGACCATTCCCATACGCTACCGTATGCTACTTCTCCATACGCTACCGTATGGAGAAGAGTCAATGATTCGAAACGTGCACGAGCGACTGGTCAACGCATCACCCGAACGGGTCGGCCAGTTGCTCGATAGCTTGGCCGGCGACAACGACATGGTGTGGCCACGAGATGCATGGCCGCCGATGAAACTCAGCAACGGGCTTGCTGTCGGTTCAATCGGAGGTCATGGCGCTATCCGATATTCGGTTGAGTCATACACACCTGGACGCAAAGTGGTGTTTCGGTTCGCAGACAACATGGGTATCGTCGGCACACATACCTTTGCGACAGAACCAGTCGACACCGTCACCACGATGGTCACACACGAGCTCATCGGAACAACCACAGGAGCTATGAAACTGGTCTGGCCGCTCTTCATCCGGTGGCTCCACGATGCGCTCATAGAAGACGCTCTCGATAACGTTGAGGGCATCGCTGCCAATGACGGGAAAATTGGGCGCACTTATCCCTTCGGCGTGCGTCACTTGCGATCCATCGCGGGGCCAAGTGCGGCAACTCAATCACGTCCCGTGAGGCGGGTCGGCAACGCCACGGCCCTCGGCCTTGCCAGCGCCGGAGCGATCCATGCAGCCTGGGGACTTGGAATGCGATGGCCGGGCACCGACGCCACCTCACTGGCTCGAAAGGTCGTAGGAAGTTCGATCTTTCCGTCATCGAGAGACTGTTTCGCTGTCGCAGGACTACTCGGGATCGCGTCGTCGCTCGTGGTAGCGAGGACCAGACCAAAGTCTCGTATTGCCAAAATCGCACCAGACCCCATCGCCGGTCTGGGAGTCGGAGTACTTGGCAGTGTGCTCGCAGCCAGAGGAGTTCTCGGCTTCGTAGGATCGGCAACCAATCTGTTACACACCACCCCGGAATTCCGGCGACTCAATCTGGTGATCTATTCCCCACTCTGCATCGCCCTTGCGATTGGCGCGTTTGCTGTCAACGGAAACAAATTGTCCAACCGGTAGACAACCGGGCTACATTCAGCCATGGCACCGACACCACTCGACGAGTTCATGTTTGACCTCCGTGGCTATTTGGTTATTCCAGGTGCACTTTCAACCGATGGTGTTCATCGCTTAAACAGCGCGTTCGAGCGGATCCCAGCAATCGAGCGATCGGACTGGGTTGGCAACTCACAGCGCCGAGACTACGGAGCGTTTACCGGGTTCGAATTACACAACTGCATTGAGTTTGACGCCGCCTTCCACGAGCTCATCGACCACCCAAGCTGGATCGATCATGCCCTTCACTTTGCTGGCGAGAAAGACACCTACGTCCACGGACTCTTCATCGACGAATGTATTGCCAGCACCCGGCGATCAGGCGGGCATCACCCCGTCCATTCCGGCGGCTACCAGGCGGCCGTCCGCAACCAATACCGACACGAACACGGAGCATTTCGCTGCGGCCAAATGAATGTCATCGTTGCGCTCACTGACATCAACGACGGCGATGGACCTACGATGATCGTTCCAGGAAGCCACAAATCCAATCTTCCCCATCCACTTACTGGCGACTATCTGGCCGGGGATCGTATGGATGACCTACCCGGTGCCGTCCCAGTTCATATGCGCGCTGGCGATGCCCTACTTTTCGTCGACAGCTTGATGCACGGCGGGGCGAGCCGCACCAACACCGACGGCGAGCGTCGAGTGGTGATCCTTCGTTACGGTCCCAGCTGGGGCCGATCACGGTTTGGCTACACCTACTCCGATCAGCTGCTCGACCAACTGACTCCCGCTCAACGACAAATCTTGCAGCCGATCCCACCGATGAAACCGGGTGACCCAGTGTCCTAGCTGGGCCCAGCAGGCTCCGATCAGGCTTCGGGTACTTCCTCAATTGAGGTGCCGAGCCGAGCCACCAACTGATCACGAATGCTGACGCCCGGCTCACGCGCCTTCTCGCCCGTTATCCTCCAACCCAAACGAGACGAGTACAGCAAGGGCGGATCCTTCAGGCGTCCCTCTCTGGTGGCCGTCACGGTGGCAAACAGCAACTCGTGGTCGGACATCGTTTGTTGGGCAAACACTTCGCAACGAAGATGCGCGATGGAGTTGGCAACAATCGGAAGCCCGTCCCAGTCCTCAACAAACTCCGGACACACATAAGCAAACTTACGACCTGGGTAACTGAAGTATTGACCTTCAGCGATTTGATCTCCAGCCAGCATGGACACGGAGAAAAGTCCCGTCGCGACCATCATTGGATAGGTGTCGTGCTTCGGCGAAACCGACGCCATCACGATCGGTTCTTCGAAACTGACCTGCATCACCCAGTGCGAGGTATACAGCCGTTGCACACCATGCTGGGCTGCGCCGACGACCTGAACGCCATGCATCGCCTGCCCCAGGGAACGTTTGAGTTTCGGATCGATCATGTGGGATAACTCATCGGTACGCAGCAAACAACGCAATCACGATGGCCAGGGCGCCAACCCCTAACAGCACAGCAATATCTTGTTGATCTCGCTGCGCCTTTGTCCCGATCAACGAACGACGGCCCAACAGCACCGCACCGCAGGCGGCACCGGCCACGGCGCCACCCAAATGTCCACCGATCGAAATGCCCGGAATCGACAAGGTAAAGAACAGGTTCATTAACAACGTGGGCCCCCACCCTGATGCGCCAAACGAGATCCCTCGAGCGCGTGACCCCATAAACCCCGCAGCAAAGAAACCGAACAATCCACCCGATGCACCAGCGGTCAATGAGTTGGGTGACAACAACAGTGCGCCAGCAGATCCGCCGAGGACGGACACAATAAACAGCCCGGCGAAGCGCCAACGGCCGAGGCCGCGCTCCAGATTTTGGCCCACATTCCACATGGCCCACCCGTTGAACAACAGATGAATCACGCCAAAATGAAGAAAGCCGCATGTGATGAGCCGCCACCATTCACCGTTGGCGACATCGGTGGCGTTCAGCGCAAACTGCTCATGAAGGCTGGAGCTCCCGCTTCCCAAACCGACCCCGACGCCTCCGCCTCTCACTGCGCCCAACACGAATACTGCAGCGAACGAAGCAAGTAACGCCTGCGTGACCACGGTGGGCTGACGCAGGTTGGTCTTCAACTGCTGCTTCGCTGATGGCTTGCTGGCCCGCACACATGATCGGCATTGAGCGCCGACCGGGGCATCAAACAAACAGTCATGACACGCTGGTTGTCCGCACCTGCTGCAGGTTCGGAAGGTTTCGCGGTCGGGATGAAAAGTGCACATCGCCATATCCCTCCACTATTGCCGCGGCAGAGACCTCAGTGGGCCACCCTCGACTGACCGCGGAAAATGGCTCTAGTTAAAGGACGGCAACGTAACGTCGACCGGTGGAAGCGTCAGTAGTGGTTTGAGTATCGTGGACGGGGAAGTTGGAGGAGTCGGAACCACCGTTGTACTGGTCGAAGTGGTGGCCAAGGGCGGTGGCTTGGTGCCTCGTGGATCGGTCGTCGGTGTCGTTTCAGCGGGAGGGGAGGTCGTCGGTGGCTTCGTCTCGCTCGGCGGAGAGGTCGTTACTGGCACCGTTGCCACAGAGGTCGAAGTAGTTGCGGTGACAGGAGGATCGGCCTTCACTGGTTTCGTGTCGCTCGGCGGGACTGTGGTTACCGTCGTACTGGATGGTCGAGCGGTTGGCGGACGGGTAGTTGTTGGCCGCGGTATCGGAGGCTGAGTCGGCGCAATCGTCACCCCACCACTGGTCGTCGGGCTTGCCAACGTTGCGGTCGTCGGAAGAGTCGAAGAACCTGCCGGAGGGTTGACAATTGCGACCGTTGTTATGGGGCCGGCGGCCAAAGTGCTTGGAACCGCAGCCGTTGGGTTGAGCGGTGCACCGACATCGGCCACTGCATCAAACGACGTGATGTTGTCCGGGCCACCGACGGCACCGTCGGCACCGCCAACGTCGATCGGCTGCAATAGGCTGATCACGGGTACTCGGGTCGTTGAGCGAACCGATGTCGTAGCCGTTCCAACGTCGGGCTCGATCCCCTGGTCAGCAAACGCCAGCTCCGAAACCATCGTGGTCGATACGTTCGGTGTTGGTTGCTCAAAGATCCACTGGGATCCGCTCGGCGACATCAGACTGGCGGTGAGCACCATAGCGGCAGCGCTTGAACTCATCACCGCAGGAACAGCTGCTGGCGCAGCAGTAGCCAACATCGACCCGATCAATGGGGCGTTTGCCAACGATGCGACTATCCCACCCAACCGAGTGGTCTTTCCCAGCGACACGGTGAGCATGGCCCGAACCACATCGGGATCAAATTGGGTCCCCGCGCCTTTGGTGAGCTCTTCACGGGCGACAGCGAGCGGAAGTGGTTTCTTGTAGGCCCGGGCCGCTGTCATCACGGCAAATGCGTCGGCGACAGCAACGATACGCGCACTGAGGGAAATTTCTTCAGCCGCTAACCCATGCGGGTACCCCTTGCCGTCCCAGCGTTCATGATGTTGTGACGCAGCGTTGACGGCATCGCCTAGCCAATCAGCGAGCGGCGCCAAAATTCGACCACCTTCGGCCGGGTGTGCCTTGAGAATTTCCCACTCTTCCTCAGTCGGCCGCCCTGGTTTGTTGAGGATCGCAGCGGGCACCGTGAGCTTGCCCATGTCGTGGAGGATCGCACCCCACCGAAGTCGGTCGCGAAAGTCCTTGGCTAACCCCATCTCATCGGCCAATAAGTCTGTATACGCCCGAACTCGTTCCGAGTGGCCACGGGTGCCACGGTCATGATGGTTTAACGAACCAACCATCCGGATTGCGGTGTTTGCTGCTTCTTGAACGTTGGCGGGAAGGCCATGCTTTGCCGTTGATTCCATCTCCCGGCGCATCTTCGGCAAGCTCCCGGAACGCATCGCCCGCGAAAACCGCTGCGGTGCTTCGTCGGGGAACACCAAGCTGAAACGCAGCAACGAAGCGAGCGGCGTCAGCTGATGAACTGCTCGTTCCGTACCAATCAACGTGAGTTGCGAGCTCCCGACGATCCCAGCCAGCCACAGCAACCACGTCCAACCCTGTGGCCTGGGAAGGTGTCGAGCGGCCAACAAACCAGCCACGGTGGCCAACACAATCGGTCCGCCACGAATCAACAATGCAACGCCACGGGCTGCCCACGGACGCCGCTTCCACTCGGTTGTACGCGAGTAGTCACCCTGAGTTGGACCTGATGCAGACATGGCGAACCTTTATCGACCGAACCGACGATTGTCTGAAGCACTGCGCGATCAGTTCAGTCAAGGTTCACCAAAGAAGTCGAATTCACCTTTCACACGCCACAAAGCCACGACGCGCCGGGGCCCGGAATTCCTGGCCCGGACTGGCCATGAATGATTCGGTGAACTAGAAACAGTGGGTGACCGAATCAGAAACATCAGGCCGCCGCCGAGGACGAGGGGACGGCCGGAGCGAAGCTCGGGCCGAAGCGCGCGGTGCGGTGCGAGCAATGCCACAACGACCGCATAGCCAGCCACGGTTGCGTTACGCCCCCACGGAAGTGGTTTCTGCCGATGAACTAGAACACGTTCATCTGTCGTCGTTGCGGGTCCTGTCCGAAATCGGCATGGATGTTCTTAACCCCGAGGCACGTGACATCTTCGCCGCTGCTGGCGCAATCGTCGACGGTGAACGAGTTCGCCTCGATGCAGACATTGTAAATGCTGCCATGGCCACCGCGCCTGCAGAGTTCACCCTCCACGCCACTAACCCAGCGCATTCACTCCACATCGGAGGCAACTGGGTTGCCTACGGATCCGTTGCGAGTGCACCCAATGTGCACGATCGAGATAACGGGCGTCGCATTGGCAATCGCGCTGATTATCAAAATCTGATCAAACTGGGGCAGATGCTCAACACCGTGCACTTCTTCGGCGGATATCCGGTTGAGCCGGTTGATCTGCATGCATCCATTCGTCACCTCGATGCCACCTACGACGCGTTGACATTGGCCGACAAACCAATCCACGTCTATTCGCTCGGCGCCCAACGCAATCAAGACGTCATCGAAATGGTTCGCATCGCTCGTGGCATCGACCACGAAACGCTGGAGCGCGAGCCATCGGTGTTCACCATCATCAACACCTCATCGCCGTTACGTCTTGACCTCCCGATGGCCACTGGCATCTTGGAAATGTCACGCCGCAATCAGGTGGTTTGCATTACCCCGTTCACACTTGCTGGAGCCATGGCACCGGTCACGGTCGCCGGTGCTGTAGTGCAGCAAAACGCTGAAGCCTTGCTCGGCATGACCCTCACTCAACTCGTTCGGCCTGGGTCACCGGTGATCTACGGCGGATTCACCTCCAATGTCGATATGCAATCCGGGGCGCCAGCTTTTGGCACTCCAGAGTTTATGAAAGCTGCGATGTTGGGTGGTCAGTTAGCACGCCGGTACTCGGTGCCGTATCGATCATCAAATGTGTGCGCAGCAAACACGTTAGATGCTCAGTCTGCATACGAATCCGTGTTCTCTCTATGGGGTGCACTCATGGGTGGCGTCAACCTGTTGATGCATGGCGCTGGCTGGATGGAGGGCGGGTTACATGCCA